>CACZRW010000018.1 GCA_902783675.1 uncultured Pseudomonadota bacterium
AAGTTGTTTTTGCGGGAAGCAAAAACGCAATCATTCCTAATTCCTAATTACTCATTCCTAATTGGGCGAAGCCCTAAACCTTAACCCGTAACCCTTAAACTATTTCTGCCAGCCTTTTTAAGGCGGATTTTAAATCGTCGTCGCCTACTTCGGATAGGATATTTTCCATCTCGGCGGAAAGAGGTTTTCGGGTTTTCGGCTCTTTCGCGGCAGGTGCTTTTTTCGCTTCTTTCTCGGGTGAAAAACTGTCTTGAATAATTTTAATATCGCCGACGGCGCTATAGCCGAAAAAGGTATTTATCTTTTCCAAAAGCGCCATTTTTTTGTGACTTAACTCGGTGGCGAAAACTCCGCCCGCAACGCTGATATGCAAAACCGCGGCGGCCTCTTTTCCCCTTGGGAAAGTAAGCTTTAACGGAGTCGCAAAAGCGGATATTTTTTCTCCCACAAGCTCGGGCCAATTCGCGATAATGTCAATTTCAAAAAAGCCTTTTTTGCCCAGGGCGGGCTTTACGATTTTGCGAATGTCCACGCCTATGGGGGCAAGGTAGTTGCGATGCTTCACAAAATTATTTTGGCGCGATTTCGTGTTCAAGACAAAGTCCCTTTTTCAATGCGGTCGCGAAGGTCGCTCATAAGCTTATTCATGTATGCGAGGTTGTGTTCCACCGCCAGCGTAAGTCCCAGAATCTCGCCCGCGGCAAAAAGGTGGTGCAGATAGGCGAGCGTGTAATCTTCGGCAAAAGGCGTTTTGTCGGCGGCATATTTTTCATCTTTGATGGAAAGCTTTTCTCCGTCCTTATAAATGATGCCGTTCATGCCATCGATAACGGGAAAGTCGGCAATGATTATATCCGCGCCGAAGCGCACCGCCTCTACCACTTCGGCTTCATTTTTAAGGCCCAAAACGGCGCAAGGCTTATCCGCCGGCAAAAGCTGCGTAGTGGTGGCAAGGGTCATCATGTAAGCCTTTCTCGGTTCGTTTTTATATGCCGGAGTTTGTAAAAAGCCGTCCGTATCAAGCCCTATGCAAAAGCGCGCCGACTGGGTTCTGATGTCCGATGCCGCACCGCCGGTTATCGGAGCAAAGAAGGCTTTATCCCTGCCCTTTTCCCCTCTTAATTCGCTTTTAAAAACATCCCACGCGCGCCGAGTCCAACGCTCCGAGCGTCTTTCCGCCGCACCGATTTTCTTGCGCGTGAGCGAGTCGCCCGCGAGGAAGTCGTAAAGACCGGAGAAAATATCCGCGCCCATTTTCTTTTGCAGGCGAATCGATACTTCGGGAGAAAGTTTCTTACGCGAGCCGTCAATGTATGAAGCGTAATCCAAAGCCTCTTCCCTGCTTTTGTAATAGGTGCCTTTTTCTATGGCAAGTTTTGCCAGTTCGCTCGCCCCGCCGCCAGTAAAAAGTAAGCCCTTAAAGCCGATAAAATCCTTTAACCCGCCTTCTTTTAAAACCTCTAAACCGGGGCGAAGCATGGGGCGGTAAATATCGGCGTAAAGTATGGGAAAAGGAATCTTATCCGTGAAAGTCGCCTTTAAAGTAAGCCCCGTGCTCTCGGGAATAAATGCAGGAGTCGCAATTTGCGTATCACCGATTTTAAGGGTTGCTCCTCGGGCTTTTTGTGCTTTATGCTTTATGGTAAATGTAATCATATTATTTTCTATTCCGGATATTATAAAATGGCGTTTGACGACATATTACAAAAAGCAATCAATTTACACAACCAAGGAAAACTTGCCGAAGCGGAGCAACTGTATCGGCAGGTGTTGGAGACCGCGCCTAAAAATGCGTGGGCGATGCATTTTCTGGCAATGATAGCGGTGGCGCGCGGGGCTTACGATAACGCCATTTCCCTTTTGTATCAGGCGGTGGATATTGATAAAAAAGCGGCACCTTTTCGCTTTAATCTCGCTATGGCTTTGCAGGGTGCGCAATTTTATTCCGAAGCGACCGAGCAATACAAAACCGCTATGAAGCTTGATAAAGATTTCGCGGCGGAAGCACTTAACAACATCGGCAACATTTACAAAATCACGGGGCAAGTGAAGGACGCCGAAAAGGCTTATAAAAAGTCGATTGAAACCGATGAGAAAAAATCTTTTTATGCGCTTAACGGCCTTGGAATTTTGTATCGCGAAGCTGGCAAGTATGAAAAGGCGATGGAGTGCTTTCAGCGTGCGATTGATGTGGAAAATTCTTTTGCGGACGCGTATGCGAATCTTGCCACGACTTTAAGGGTGCAGGGGAGGCTGTTTGAAGCTTTACCCCTTTATGAAAAAGCGCTTGGCATCGACGGTAACAACCCTTTTATCTGGAACAGTTTCGGACTTGCCCTAGAGGCGGATAAGCAGCTTGCGGCGGCAATGCGGGCATATCAAAAAGCCGCCGAGCTTAAAGATGATTTTGCGGACGCGCATGCTCATATCGGGGCGCTCCTTATGCTTGACGAGGATAACTTGCGCGCGACCGAGGACGAGCTGCGCCTTGCTACAAAACTTGATGAAAATAACGAGGACGCGTGGGTTAATCTCGGAGTCGTCCTTTATAAGCGCGAGCTCTATATGGAAGCGATGGAATGTTACCGCAAAGCAATTCTGCTTAATCCGAAAAATGTGGAAGTGTGTAACAACTTGGCAGTGGCAGTGCATCAGTCGGGCGACCTTACCGAAGCGGCGGGACTGTGCTTTAACGCCATGGCGATAGATAGGGGCTTTGCCGAAGTGCATAATACCTTGGCGGCTATCCTTGCCGATATGTATAGAAGCGATAAGGAGCTTGCCATAGGGACGGCAAAAGCGTGGGTGAAACACTGCCCGAAAAATGCTATTGCCAAGCATACTTTGGCGGCTTTTTCGGGTGATGCGAAAAAGGAAAAAGCCGACGACGAGTATGTTAAAGAATTGTTTGACGGCTTTGCCGAGAGCTTTAATAAAACTTTGGCAAAACTTGAATACGGCGTGCCTAAGCTCATCGCGAGTCGCTTGGAGAAAAACGGCGGCGGGAAAAAGGATATTTTGGACCTTGGTTGCGGCACGGGTTTGGTCGGCGAGCAAATCAAAAAATACGCCGCAAGAATGGTCGGTGTGGACCTGTCGCCTAAGATGTTGGAACAGGCGAACAAGGCCGGCGTTTATGATGATATCATCTGCTCGGAAGCAATATCCTTTTTGGGCTCAAACGAGAAAAAGTTTGATGTGATTGTCGCGGGCGATGTGCTTTGCTACTTCGGAAAGTTGAATAAGATTTTCTCTTATATAAAGCTTGCGCTTAAGGACGAAGGCAGGGCGATTTTTTCTTTGGAAGCCTTGGGAAAAAAGGCGGCAAAAAATGACTTTTTAATCACCGAGTCGGGGCGATTTGCGCACAGCGAATCGTATATCCGAAAGTCGCTTATAAAGGCCGGATTTAAGGATAAAAACATTGTAATTACCGACGAGATTTTACGCCTTGAAAATCAAAAACCCGTGAAGGGATTCTTGGTGGAAGCGAAGAATAATTAGGAATGAGGAATGAGGAATGAATAAGTTTATAAGCTTATAAACTTATCAACCAACCTTAAACTTTATTTGCAATGTCCGTACATTAAATAGTAGCCCACATAGCCCAAAGATAACCCGGAAACCATGCCTGCAAGAACAACAAGTGGATGCTCGACCATTACACTAGGGGCAACGATACCCACTATGCTGCTGGTTGTGACACAGGCAATAACCCCACACTTTGCAAAAATAATGTTATCTTTTTTAGTCATAATCTCTACCTCATAATCTAATTAGGTATGGTAAAGTATAGCTTATTTCTTTCTTTTTGTCAATATAACTGTTTATGATGGGTTTACGGATTAAGGGTTATGGTTAGTTTATGAGCTTATAAACTTACATCTTCCTAACAGCCGAGGTCCTTTGCCATATAAAACTCATCGTAAAACTTGCCATTCATAAAGATAGATTGACGGCGCAATCCTTCGTTTTTGAAACCATGTTTTTCATAAAATCTTATTGCCGGAATGTTTTCTTTAATAACCGTTAATTCCAAGCGGCGAACATTTTTTGCTTTAAGCCATTTTTCTGCTTCGGCTAAAAGTTTTTCGGCAAGCCCGTGTTTTTGTGAATCTTTCAATACGCCTATGGCAAAATTGGCAATGTGCTTGTTTTTTTCCATATTAAAACGGGTCACTCCGACAAAACCGACTATCCTGTTTTTAACCGAGTCGCAGGCAATAAAAATCTGCTTAAAATCATCAAGCGTCGATATAATTTCCGTTTGCTTTTCAACTGATATCGCCGCCTCTTTTGCCGATGGCAGTAAAAAGTCGGTTTGTTTTAGCAACAGAGTAAAAAACTCTATAAAAGCAGCGGCATCTGACGGTGTGATTTTTCTAATTTGCATTCGGTTTTCTCCAACAAGTCGGGTCGGATGCTTTGTAATTACCCGTAAACCCATAGGCCGTGGCACGGCATCAAGATTAAATGCTAAGATTAAAACCGTAAACCTTAAAACTTCCTAGCAGCCGAGGGAGCGGGTGATGATGCGGATGTCTTCGGCAAGGTTCTTATCCGTCTTAAGCAGGCTTTCTATCGTCTTTACCGCGTGCATTACCGTGGTGTGATCGCGGTCAAAAACTCGGCCTATGTCGGGCAGCGAACGAGTCGTCAGCGTCTTTGACAAGTACATGGCAACTTGCCGCGGCCTTGCTATTTCACGCTGACGACGAACTCCCCGCAAATCGGCGACCTTCACATTAAAATGCGCGGCCGTCTTGTCTCTGATATCGTCGAGCGAAACCACCTTTTCCGAGCTTAACAAAATGTCTTTTAAAATGACTTTCGTGTTCTCTAAGGTGATGGGGGCATTCATCAATTCCGAATGGGCGACAAGGCGGTTAAACGCGCCTTCCAATTCGCGAATGTTTGATGAAATGTGCTCGGCTAAAAACTCAATTACTTCTTTGGGAAGGATTACACCCGCCTTGGCAGCTTTGCTTTCCAAAATGCCTACGCGAAGCTCAAAAGTGGCGGGGTGAATATCGACTTCCAAACCGGCAGCGAATCGGCTTTGTAAGCGGGCTTCAAAGCCTTTTAACTCCGCAGGGGGCTTGTCGGCGGAAAGCACGATTTGCGCGCCCGCGTTCATAAGCTCGTTAAAGGTGTGGAAGAACTCTTCCTGTGTGGCGTCCTTGCCCGCGATGAATTGCAAATCGTCAACCATCAGAACATCAACCGAGCGAAACTTTTCTTTGAAAGAAATCGTCTCGTGCGAACGAAGGGCGCTGATAAACTTATACATGAACTTCTCGGCGGAAAGATACATCACCGAGCGAGTCGGGTCGGTCTTTTTTATGTGGTTCGCAATGGCTTGCATCAAGTGCGTTTTGCCAAGCCCGACACCCGAATGCAGGAACAAAGGCTTAAAGGAAACCTCGCGGGACTCGGCAACTTTCCTTGCCGCGAGATAGGCAAACTCGTTAGACTTACCGACAACAAAATTATCAAAAGTAAAGCGCGAATCGAGCGGCGCGGCAACATCCGAAAAGTCTTTCGCCTCGGTCGCGGGAAGGGTAAAAGACTGCGCAACCTCTTTTATATCTTTAAGCGAATCGGCGGCGGCAAAGGGGACTTCTTTTACGGCATCATAAGCCGAGTCGGAAAAGGTAGGAGCAGAGGGAGCAGAGGGCGCAGATGGAGCGGCAAAAGAGCCGTCCAGTGCGCAATACGCATTTACTTCCATGTCAACCGAAGTCACCTCGGGATTGTGTTTTTGCCACGCGGTCTTAATGCTGGAAAGATAGTGCTTTTCAACCCAATCGCGCATAAATCTGGTAGGAGCAAAAAGTTTGGCACAGCCTTGCTCAATCTTGCCGGCGCCAAGCGGTTGAAGCCAACTTTTATACGCCGAATCGCCAAGGCTTTCCCGAAGCGAAGAACAGACACTCAGCCATTCGCTTTTTGCGTCGTTATGTAAAACTGCTTCGGTCATTTTTACTTCTTTTTTCCTTTTTTATAGGGGCAAACGAGCGCAAGGCGTCGCTGCCTTTTAATCTTTTAAATACATGTGTTTGCAGGGCTTTGTTCAGGACCGATGTCCTCGAATCAGTGGCACTGACAGAAGCGATTTTAGGGGGGAGATGATAAGGGGGACAAGTAAAAAATTTGCAGTTTTTGCAATTAAAATGCTTGACCCAACATGTTGTGTTCGGGCGGCGCAGAAACTCGTGCGAGTGATACTACATAGTGAATCGGAAAAAATAGGGAAAGGATTATATAAAGTAAATCTTAAGAATAGGTTAAGGGCTAGGGCTTCGCCCAATGAGGAATGAGGAATGAGAAATGAGAAATGAGGAATGAGGAATGAGAAATGAGGAATGAGGAATGAGGAATGAGGAATGAGGAATGAGGAATAAAAGTTGTTTTTGCGGGAAGCAAAAACGCAATCATTCCTAATTACTAATTACTAATTTCTAATTATTTTCCCGTTATTCTCAGCTTTCTTTTTCCCGTCATTCTCAGCCGAAGGCTGGGAATCCGGTTGCGTAGCAACCACGGCGATAGCCGTAAT
>CACZRW010000019.1 GCA_902783675.1 uncultured Pseudomonadota bacterium
GCCGTTAACCGGCATAGGGACCCTGCATGGTGGGTAGTTTGACTGGGGCGGTCGCCTCCCAAAGAGTAACGGAGGCGCGCGAAGGTTGGCTCAGATTGGTCGGAAATCAATCGTTAGAGTGCAATGGCATAAGCCAGCCTGACTGCGAGAGGGACATCTCGAGCAGATACGAAAGTAGGTCATAGTGATCCGGTGGATCCGTATGGAAGGTCCATCGCTCAACGGATAAAAGGTACGCCGGGGATAACAGGCTGATTCCTCCCAAGAGTCCACATCGACGGAGGAGTTTGGCACCTCGATGTCGGCTCATCATATCCTGGGGCTGAAGCAGGTCCCAAGGGTTCGGCTGTTCGCCGATTAAAATGGTACGCGAGCTGGGTTTAAAACGTCGTGAGACAGTTTGGTCCCTATCTTCCGTGGGTGTTAGGATACTTGAGAAGAGCTGCCCTTAGTACGAGAGGACCGGGGTGGACGTATCTCTGGTGTACCAGTTGTTCTGCCAAGAGCATCGCTGGGTAGCTAAATACGGACGGGATAACCGCTGAAAGCATCTAAGCGGGAAGCCTCCTTCAAAACAAGGTATCCCTATTAAGGTCGTGGTAGACTACCACGTTGATAGGCTGGGGGTGTAAGCACAGCGATGTGTTGAAGCTGACCAGTACTAATAACCTGATTGACTTAATTATTTCAAACGTATGATTTAAATCACGCATGAATTGCTGTTTTTGAAATTACTGTAAAATAGGATGTTGTATTAAAGATCTTTAAAGCTTGTCTGTTTATTTGTTCCGGTGGTTATGGCACAGGTGTCCCACCCGATCCCATTCCGAACTCGGTCGTTAAACCCTGTCGCGCTTATGGTACTTTGTCTTAAGACACGGGAGAGTAGGTCGCTGCCGGAACTAATAAGCAGACAAGAAGTTGCAAAGCATGTAGAAAATCAAAATAAAAAATCCTTCCTATCCCCCTTCCTTATATTTTTTAGGAAGGATTTTTTTTGCCATAATTGCTTTAACCGCAAAAAAAGATTAGTTTGTGGATTTAAAGCTGCTTTATAACCCTATGATTTTATGAAATATATTGCTGATTTTATTCTCGGTGGTTGTAAGGCTTGCTTCAAGCTTGGCAAAATCGCTTTCGCCGCTTATTTGCAGCAATTTTTCTTTTATGCTTTCGGTCAGGTTCGTATCGTTATTTAGCGAAAGGATTGCTTTAAAAGAGAGCATTTGTTTGTAGGCGGTTATGAGAAAATCTAGGTCGCTATGAGGCAAGAGCGACAACTTTTTTGCCTGTATCAAGGTATTAGTGGTGTTCTTTTGTAAAATCTCGGGGTGCTCGCAGGCGAAGCGCAGTTGCAGATATTGAGATATAAACTCAATGTCAGTCATTCCTCCGCTGATGTTTTTTAAATCCCAAATGGCGGGGCTAGGATGCTCGCCGATGATTTTTTGTCGCATCTCGCTGATAGACTTTTTTAATTCTCGGGGATCGTTTTTAGTGCAAAGAATATCTTTGATTGTCTTTTCAATATCTATGTCTCCGTAAGCTTTAGAGGCCTTGGTAAGCGCCATTTTTTCCCAAGTCCAGGCATCGTGTTTTTGATACTTTATAAAGGCGTCAAGGCTGGTGGCAAGAGGGCCGGCGTTGCCGGAAGGGCGTAGGCGCATATCGACTTGCCATATTTTGCCATACTTACCGGCGGTGGTGAGAACGCTGATAATTCTTTGCACAAAGCGGGAGTAGTAAGTCTTGACATCAAGCTTTTTAGCCATGCCGTCGGATATTGCGTCCTTGGGGCTGTCGTATATAAAAATCAGGTCAAGGTCAGATGAAGTGGTGCTTTCGGCGCTGCCGTTCTTGCCAAGCACCAGAAGCGCGGTTTTGCTTTTGGGTATTACTCCGTAAAGCCTTGCAAAAGATCTTTCTATAATCGGGACAAGGGTGTTTAGCGCGGCAATTGCGACATTTGATATGAAAAATCCCAGATCTTTGCCGTCAATAAGCCCCTTTGAAAGGTGAATGTCGGCGCGGAACTTTTGCGAATTGGTCCATATTTGCAGGGCGTTTATGGCGCTTTCCTCATCAGTCAGGTTTGCCATGCTTTCCGTTTCTTCTTTAAGCTTGGCAAATGTCGGCAAGGGGGCAAAAAAGTCCGGATTTATCAGGTCTTCAATTAAATAGGAGTTCTTTTGGATATTGTCGCTTAATTTGCCTTTGTTTCCCATAATATCAATGACGGTTGTCATAACTTCGGGCTTAGATTCAAAAAGAGGAAGAAGTTGCACCCCGGAGGGAAGCACTCTTAAAAGATTGTCAAACTTATAAAGACAGCTGTCGGGCGCCGTGGTTTGTCCCATGGATTTAAGCAGTTCACCAAGGATTTTTGATAGGGCGGAAAGTGATTGCCTTGAGCGAATGGTTTTATAAATGCCGCTATACCAATTCTTGATGATTTTCGCGCATTCCGAAGGGTGCTTGAAATTATGATCGGCCAAAAGGGTTAAAAGGCTGTTATCGTCATCTAACATATTGATATTTAATGATGATTGCATATCATCAAACAGAGGCGAAGTGATACTGTCGGTTTCTTTTAAGGCTTTTGTTAGGGCTTTTGTAAAAGCGGGCAAGTCCTTAAAGCCCATGAAAACGGCGAGCTTTTTTAGTGCATTCGGGTCGCTTGGTAAGCTGTGGGTTTGCTTATCGTCAATCATTTGCAGGCGATGCTCCAAGGTCCTTAAAAATTGATAGTTGCTTATCAATTTGTCCGCGACGGCGGGGAGTATGTGTTTGTGTTTTGCCAGTTCTTTTAGCCCTGTGACGGTTGAGCCTGTTTGTAAATCTTTGTTTCTTCCTCCCCATATAAGCTGTTGAATTTGTGTAAAAAACTCGATATCGCGAATGCCGCCTTTGCCCAATTTTATATTGTATGCGGCAAGGTTTGGGGATTTGGTTATGTTGGAATCCGTGTTCTCGGCAATTGCGGTTTTTATGTTCTTAATGTCCATAATCGCATTAAAGTCCAGCGAACGGCGCCAGACAAAGGGATAAATGCGAGTCATAAAATCTTTGCCTGTGGCGGTGTCGCCCGCTATGGCGCAGCCCTTTATCATTGCGGCTCGTTCCCAATTTTTGCCAAAGCACTCATAGTAGTTTAGGGCGGCGTTTATGCTCATGATTATGGGTGTGGAAGATGGGTCGGGGCGTATGCGAAGGTCGGTGCGGAAAACATAGCCGTCTTTGGTTTTTTCATCTATCAAAGCTACCAGCTTTTGCGCCAGTTTGATGACAAAGCCGGAGAGCTCGCGGTTTCCTTTATAGGGGACTTTTTGCGGGTCAAACAGCAGTATCAAGTCAATGTCGGACGAATAGTTGAGCTCATCAGCTCCCAATTTGCCCATGCCGATTATTGCAATGCCGCAGTTTGCAGCGGTCGCTTCGCTTAAGTTCCCTTTGTCCTTTTCGTCTGCGAGAATGGTTTCTAAAGCGGCGTTTAGGCATATTTTGGCAAGTAACGACAGTGACGAAGTAACTTTTTCCAAGTTCCATTTTCCGCCGATGTCGGCAAGGGCGATGATAAGTGAGGCTTGCTTTTTAAGACGCCTTAAATCCTCGGCAATGGTGGCAAAGTCATGTTTTCTTTTTGTAAAATCACCCAGAACGGAAGCGAGTGCGGCGTCGGGTCCTTCGGTCAGGATGTCGGCAAAAAAGTCCGGATTGTCGCTGATGATTTTGCCAAGGTAAGGGCTAAAGTAAGAGATAGATGCAAAACTTTCCTTCAGGTATTCATCGGACTTGTGTTTTGGGGAGAAAATACTATAATCAGGCGGCTTTGAAGCGTCGGATATTTTGGGAAAATTAAGTTTATATAAACCTTGTTTCATATAGTATCAGCTCTTAAATACGCAAAAGTGTTTTTTTATATAATAGGGTGGATTATCGGTTTTGAAAATAAAATCATTAAAAGCATTCGGAATTGCGCTTAGGGTATGTTTTATCGCATTCATTTTGGCGATAGCGGTCGCGGCGTGGAATCTTTATCAAGGCGGTATCAGTCTGGGGTTTATTACGCCTATTGCGGAAAAGGCGCTTGCCTCGGAAAACCCTAATTTCAAGGTAAAGTTTGAAAGTGCCAAAATTACTTTTGTGAAAGAGCCTTTTCCTTTTGGGCTTAAAGTAAAGGGTTTTCGGCTTTTGGATAATAATGAAAAGCCTGTGGCGATTATCTCCGAAATGAAAATGTCCTTTAGTTTAAAAGGGCTGTTGCAAGGTGAGTTTGTGCCCAGATCAATATTTTTGTATCGCCCCTTTATCAGCATTTATATTGAACAAAACGGTAATATAGGGGTTGGATTTGATGCCTCTGATACGGCGGAGGAGGATAAAAAAGACGCTTCCGAAATCTTTATGACCGACGCGGATACCGTGACGGCGATTTATAAGCATATATCATCAATCGCGATTCTTGACGGGCAAGTGATGATTCGCGATAGAAAACACGCCACGAATTGGCGCTTTCCCGATGTCGATTTAGATGTGGTGAAGCGTTTGGATGTCGTAAAAGCCAAAGGTAAAGCAAAGCTGCTGCAACGCAATGAAAATATATCCTCAATATCTATTGCGGCATTGTTTGCTACCGCAAATCGTATTTTGGATTTAGATGTCGATGTGGAAAACTTTTATATGCCCAAAGGGGTGAGGAAAGTTTTGCTTGCCGATACTCAAGTGTCAATGCCTCTGCAGGGAAATATAAATGCCAAAATAGACTTGGCGGATAATCCTTATTTTGACGCCTTTCGCAAAAGGGTGAGAGATTTGGATTTTGTCTTTAACGGGGGCGAGGGTAATTTGGTTTTTCAAGAGCCTGTTGCCGCAAGTTATGATGTTGAAAGCGTGACGATAGAGGGCTTTTCAAAAGACGGGTTCAGCAATACTAAACTTACTAAACTTGAAGCGAAAACGATTATCGGTGCCTATGCCGTGGGAAATGCGGACATAGAAGGCGTTGACAGTCTTATCGATTCCGGGGATTTTGCCGCCTTGAAAATCGACTTTAATGTCATGGGGGAAAATATCCCCGTGGATAAGCTAAAGTATTATTGGCCGTCTGTATTGGGACCTATGACGCACGAGTGGGTGATGGCTAATATATCGGACGGTATGGTTGATAAGGCGGACTTTGATTTGCTTTTTGCCGGGACTGCCGACGGGGAGATTGATCTTGCAAAGGTGAACGGCGAAGTTGATATCAGCGGTGCGACCGTTCGCTATTTAGAAGGTATGCCGCTGGTTTATGATACTACGGGAAGGCTTTTCCTTACCAAAGATGATGTCACCATAAAGATAGATAAAGGGCGTTCTTTGGGGCTTAATCTTTATGATTCCGAACTTTATTTTTATGATATTTGGGAGCCTCAGGAACAGGCGAGAATGGATATAAAAGTCAAGGGCCCTTTGTCCGATACAATGGTGCTGCTTGATACGGAGCCGCTTGCCTTTTTAAAGGATTTAGGTTTGTCGCGCGAAGGATTTGAGGGGCAGGTGGATACGGCTTTACACTTACAATTTCCTTTGCGTAAGGACTTAACCGCAAACAAGGTCAAGGTAGATGCTACGGCAAAAATTGCAAACGCTACGCTTCCTTTCTATAAGGATTTTCCTTTGCTAAAGGCGGATTTAGACCTGGCTGTAAATAACCAAAAAATGAAAATTAAAGGAAATGCCGAGGTTAAAAATATCCCTGTAAAAGTTTCTTGGACAGAGATTTTTACGGGGCCGAAAGCAGGGTCGGAATATGAGACTTCGGCAACTTTGACCGATAAGGGAAGGACCGATTTAGGACTTGACTTTTATCCTGTTTCCCAAAAGGAAATAACCGGTGATATGCCTTGCTTAATAAAGGCAAATGAGGATTTAAAAGGAAATGTTACGGCGCGGATGTCCTGCGATTTATCCAAGGCAAAAATTGATGACGGGCGGTTTGGGGTGAAAAAAGAGCCCGGGGTTAAAGCCGAGGCTAAAGTTACTTTAAAATCAAAAGGCGATAAGCCGGTATCGGTATCGGATTTTAATTTTATTTCTGATAACGGGATTGTCCTATCCGGTAACGCTTTTATTGATGAAAAAGGCGCGATGCATAAAGTTACGGTGAATAGCTTTGTGACCGAAAAAAGTGACTTTACGGCTACTGCGATTATGCAAAAAGACGGAGTGTTTAAGATTGATATTAAGGGAAAGAGCTTTGACGCGACGGAGCTTTTTGCTCTTGGCGATGGCGAAAGTTCTACAAAAGAAGATGAAGGAGATGAGGCGCTTTCCTTTAGGTTAAAGGGAATGTTCGACAAGGTTTGGCTTTCCGATGATGGGTATATTGACAGTGCTATTTTAAGTATGTTTATGGAAAAAGGGTATGTCGAAGATGTTACCTTTACGGCAAAGACGGAAAACGGCGAGGATATAAACGCCTATTTTAAGCCGTATAAAAATGCGCATAACTTATCGATTTATACCAAAGATGGTGGTGCACTTATTAAGGCGCTCGGATATACTTCCAATGTTAAAGGCGGAGATTTGAAGGTGTTCGCGTCGTCTTTGGAAAAGGGGTACTTGTCGGGCAAACTGGTGATGTCGGATTATAAGCTGATTAAAGCGCCTGTGCTGGCAAAGATTTTAAGCGTGGCGTCCTTGACCGGCATTCTGGATGTTTTGCAAGGCGAAGGGCTTAACTTTGATATTGCCGAAGTGCCTTTTGAGATTAAGCCTTCCGGTATTTATATCAAAGATGCGCATACTTCGGGATTGTCAATAGGGCTTACGGCGGAAGGGTCTATTAAAAACGGTGTTTTGGATTTGGAGGGAAGCATTGTGCCGGCTTATGTGGTGAACAGTCTGCTCGGTAAAATACCGCTTATCGGAGCGCTGTTTTCCGGTGGAGAAACAGGCGGCGGCTTGATTGCCTTTAAATACTATATTGACGGGCCTGCGCAAGATCCGATTGTAAGCGTAAATCCTTTGAGCGCTCTTACTCCCGGTGTTACAAGAAAGATATTCAGCGATGCTGATAATGATGATGGTGAGGAGTAGGAACCTATGACAAATATACGGCGCATGACGGCAATAGGGTTGATGAGCGGGACTTCGGTTGACGGGGTTGATGCGGCGTTGGTGGAAACCGATGGTGTTGATGTTTTTGATAATGCGGTTGCGATTACTCGTCATTATCGTCCCGAACTTAAAGAGGAAATTATAGCGTTGCTCGGCAACGAAACGCATCAAAATGAGGAGAAACTAAACAGGGCTAATTTGCTTTTTACCTTGTTTAACAGGGACACGGTTTTGGAGCTTTTGGAAAAGGCAGGCAAGAAAATTGAGGATATTGATGTCATCGGTTTTCACGGGCATACGCTTTTTCACAGCCCCTTGCTTAAAGTGACGAGGCAGCTTGGCAATCCGCAATTGTTGGCAAATGAGCTTGGGGTTAAGGTCGTGTCGCGCTTTCGGAATGTCGATGTAAAATCAGGCGGGCAGGGTGCGCCTTTGGAAGCAGCTTATTTGGTGGCGATAACCAGAGATATGGAAAAGCCTTTGGGAATTATAAATATCGGCGGGATTGCTAATGTTACGGCTATCGGGCAAAACGGCGAAATACAGGCTTTCCATACCGGCCCCGGTAATGCGATTATAAATGATTGGATGCGCAAAAAGCACGCTATAGAAATGGATTTTGACGGCTTGGAAGCCGCACGCGGGAATCCTGATATGCGGGTGGTCGATGATTTGCTTAAAGACGAGTTCTTCGCCAAAATACCCCCTAAATCAGTTGACAGGAATTACTTTTCTTTCGCTTTGCACGAAGTGGACGGGCTCTCTGTTTCTGACGGTGCCGCCACGCTTACCTATTTTGTGGCAGCGGCCATTAAGCAGGCGCTGGATAATTACTTGTTCATAAAGCCGGTTAAATGGGTGGCTTATGGCGGTGGGGCGAATAATCCTACCTTGCTTCGGTTTATTGCAAAGGTGCTTAAAAGTGAAGTGGTAAAAGCGGACGAGCTGGGTTGGAACGGCAATACTTTAGAGGCGCAATCTTTCGCCTTTTTGGCGGTAAGAAGTTTGTGCGGCATGCCGATTACTTATCCCGAAACTACGGGAGCGCCCGAGCCTTTGTCCGGTGGTAAACTGTTTTATCCGTTTGAGGGGAAAGATGGTGAATAGTTCTTTGTTAAGGCTGGGAATAGATATAGGTTCGACGACGATTAAAGCGGTTGTCATTGACGATAAAGGCGGAATTATCTTTTCTTCCTATAAAAGGCATTTTTCCGATATGGCGGGTAGCATTATGAGCTTAATCGCCGATATTTATAAAAGCTTTCCTGATGCGAATTTTTCTTTGGCGGTTGCCGGTTCGGGGGCTTTAGGCGTTGCCGAAAAAATGGATATCTTGTTCGTGCAGGAAGTGGTAGCGGCGACCAAGGCAATCAAGAAATATATTCCGGAAACTTCCGTCGCAATTGAGCTTGGGGGTGAGGACGGAAAGCTTACTTTCTTTGACAAGCACAATATTGATCAAAGAATGAACGAGACTTGCGCCGGAGGGACCGGTGCCTTTATAGACCAGATGGCGGTGCTTTTGAAAACAGACGCCAAAGGGCTTAACGAGCTGGCAAAAGGATTTAAAACAATATACCCGATTGCGGCAAGGTGCGGAGTGTTTGCCAAAACGGACATTATGCCTTTGCTTAACGAAGGTGCGGATAGGCGCGATATCGCGGCAAGTGTTTTCCAAGCGGTGGTTGATCAGACTATCGGCGGGCTTGCCTGCGGGCGCAGGATTAAGGGAAAAGTGGCTTTTCTGGGAGGGCCTTTGTCCTTTTTGTCCGAACTTCGGGAGCGGTTTATTGCGACTTTGAAACTTGCAAAAGAAGATGTGATTTTCCCCGAAAACTCGCTTTATTTTGTGGCGTTGGGAGCGGCTATTTTAAGTAAAGACGCAAAGGTTATATCGGCAAAAGATTTATATCATAAAACGCAAGACCTTAAAGACACCATGAAGGGGCTTAACGAAAAGACTTTGCCGGCGCTGTTTAAATCTCCCGAGGATTATGCGGCTTTTAAAAAAGCTCATGGCAAGCATGTCGTGGAAAACGGGGATTTGGATAAGGCAAGAGGTGATGTGTTCTTGGGGCTTGATGCCGGTTCGACGACGACAAAAGCGGTGCTGATTGATGCTGACAAAAAGATACTTTATTCGTGGTATATGCCTAATCAAGGCAGCCCTTTGAACTCGGCTTTGGAAATTGTAAAGGATATGTATGCAAAGCTTCCTGACGCTTGCGTGCTAAAGGCCTCGGCGATTACGGGATATGGCGAAGGGCTTATCAAGGCGGCTCTCGGGTTTGATGTCGGCGAGGTTGAAACTATCGCCCACTATAAGGCGGCGGCACATTTTGAACCTGATGTCTCTTTCATACTTGATATAGGCGGGCAGGATATGAAGTGTATCTATATCAA
>CACZRW010000020.1 GCA_902783675.1 uncultured Pseudomonadota bacterium
CTTTTACTTTCAAGCGGTTAGAGGGCTTGCCTGCCGTGGTCTTTGCGGGTTCGGTTTTAGCCGCGAGCTTTTGTAAGCCCAAGGCCACGCCGTCAATTATCGCCTCGGGTTTGGCGGGGCAGCCGGGGACGAAAACATCAACGGGAATGACTTTATCCACGCCGCCGACGACATTCGGGCAATCCTTAAATATCCCTCCGGATAAGGCGCAGGAGCCGATGGCAACCACGACTTTCGGGGAAAGCATTTGCTCGTAAAGGTTCTTTAGCACCTTTTTGTTCTTGTGATTCACCGTGCCCGTGACCAAAAGAATGTCCGCGTGCTTGGGGTTGCCCATGTTCACTATGCCAAAGCGCTCTATGTCGTAAACAGGCGTCAGGCAGGCCAAAGTCTCTATGTCGCAGCCGTTGCAACTGCCGCAATCAAAGTGCAAAAGCCACGGAGATTTTACTTTAGCCTTGGCAAGCAGCTCTTTGATTTTGCTTATAGTTTCTTTTGCGAGCATGTTTACTTACCCCACTTGCAGCCACAAAATGTTAATCACGGCGAGCGTCAGACCCGTAATCCACGAGTTTATGAGCATGAAGCTCCACGAGGTGCGGGCGCATATATTATCCACGATAATCTCAAGCACAAAGGCGGCGGCAAGCAGCAGCAACGCTCCTATAAGCGAAGTCGCCCAGAACAGCATAAGGATACTTAAAACAAGGGCTATTTCATACCAATGTGCAAGCTCGGTTACGGCAAGGGTGCGTCCCGCGAATTCGGTCTGCACTCCCCTAACTATTTCCTGATGCCCGTGGTGGCAGGCGGATATGTCAAAGGGCGACTTCCTCAGCTTTATGGTGAGGACATAGCCCAGCACTATCGCCATTAGGGGCAAGGTGAGCAGAAGCGGCGCCGGATAAGCGGCTATCGTGTCCAGCATGAAAGAGCCGGTCACCAAATAAAAGCCCACTATCACCAAAAAGAGCAAAGGCTCGTATGCCAGCACTTGCAAAAGCTCCCTTTGCGCGCCGATGTGGCCATAGGGCGAAGGCACAGCAATCGCGCTTATCACAAAGCAAACCGCCCCTGCCGCGCTGATAAAGAATATCATTAAAAGGTCGGCGCCAAGGTAGAACAGCACCAAAGCCGTGATGCTTGCAAACAGGTAAAGGGTGGCAAAGAAGCTCTGCCACGGACTAGCGAGCGCCCTTTGCTTGGTAAGCAGCTTCAGCATGTCATAGAAAGGCTGGGCAAGCGGGGGACCTTTGCGGCCTTGGCAAGCGGCGGTGAGCTTCCTGTCCAAGCCTTGGTAAAGCCCCACGGCAAGCGGGGCAAGGACAATCACGGCAAGCGCTATAAGCAAAGCATGTATTACCGACGGCAGCATCATATCACCATATCTCCCCCAAGCTGTAAGAGTTCTCTATCGACACGCCAAGCATGAATACCAGCACGATAAGCGCAATGGTGTTAAAGACCTTTACCGAAGTTTCCTCGGTGCAAAAGCCCATGAAGTAGTAGTTAAAGACGCTTGCCAAAGCGGGCTTATTCATCGGGCCCAAAAAGGTGCCCTGCTTATCCGTTTCTATGCCGCACATAAAGGGTTTAAGGTGCTTTACGGGCTTTTTATCGCGAGCGGCGGAGGGGTTGGGATTTGCCAAGCGCGCGGCAAGCCAAACGGCGACAATCACCACCACGAAAAGCGGTGCTATCCAAAAGGCGCCTTGATACCCCGCAAGTCCTAAGCCTAAGCCTAAGCCCGTCACCGCGAACGGGGTAAGCCCGAACATCTCGGTCGCGGGGGCAATCGCGGTCTCAAACAAAAGCGGGGCAAAAAAGCTTAAGATTAAAGCGCCCGCGCATAAAAGCGCCAAAGGAGCTTTGGTAAGAAGGGGTAAACCCGCCGTGCTCGCCGGCTTTATGACATCTTCCGCACTGCCCGAAAGCAACAGCCCTGCCCACCTTGCCCAATATAAAAGCGTGGCAGACGAGCCTATGGCAAGCAAAAGTATGACGGGAAGGTTTATCGCCGCGACCGCTTCCAATGCTATCCACTTGCCCATCAGCATGCCAAACGGCGGCAGAATCATCGTCATTATGCCGATGAGCATCATCATGGCAGTAAAGGGCATAAGCCTATAAACTCCGCGCATGTCCTCAATATCACGAGAGCCGATTTTCTGCTCAACGGTGCCGGTGCAAAGGAATAACAGCGCCTTTGATACGGCGTGAAAGATGATAAGGAATATGCCGGCAGTTATCGCTTCCGAAGTGCCTATGCCCGCGCAGGCGAATATCAAGCCGAGGTTGCTTATCGTGGAATAAGCCAAAATCTTCTTGCCGTTACTCTGCCCTATCGCGGAAAGCGCCGCCGACAGGAACACAAACGCCCCCAGCAAGGCAACGCTTACCGACAGGAAACTGTCCATATAAGCAGGGGCAAAGCGTATCGCCATATAAACGCCCACCTTCACCATGGTGCTGGAATGAAGAAGCGCCGACACGGGCGTCGGAGCTACCATCGCCCCTAAAAGCCAGCTTTGGAAAGGCGGCTGGGCGGACTTTATGAACGCCGCAAGAATTAGCATGCACAAGGGCAGCATGAGCGAGGCGTTGCCAAAGGACATGGTTATAATCTCGCGCATGTCCAAAGTCTCTAAGTGAGTGTAGAACAGCGTCACCGCTATCAGCAAAGCAAGCCCGCCAAGCGAGTTCATCCACAAAGCTTTAAGCGCGTTCTTGGTCGCCGCAAAGGTCCTGTCAAAGCCGATAAGCCAGAAGGAACAAAGCGAGGTTATCTCAAAGAAAGTGTATAAAAACAATATGTTATTTGTTAAGACTAAACCATTCATTGAACCAAGGAACAGCAGCATCACGGCAAAGAAAAACCTTTTCGGGCGGGTGACAAGCAGGACATGCTTCTCGTGCTTTTTCATGTAGGGTATGGCGAAAAGGCATATCAGCGAGCCTATGACCGAGACAATCATAAGCATGACTATGGACAGCGTGTCAGCATGGATAAACGGCGATAAAGCCAATGGATTCAATATGTTATCAAGATAAAACAGCAGCCCTATTTGCATAAAAGAAAAGCAGATTATCGGCGGATGCTTATGCTTCAGGCCGACCGAGGCGATGACTATCAGCACCAAAAAGTCCACTATGGCAAGGCAAAGTCCCAAATTAAAGGGAACATCAAAGGTGCTTAAGACAAACCCGTTGCCCCGTGCGGCGAATACCATTGAAGCGGGAATAAGTGCAACAGAGCATAGGTAAACCCATAGGTTTAGCGCCCTATCCTTTCCCGACAGCAGGCAAAACCCCGCCAGCACAAAGGGCAAAAGTATAAGTATTGCGGTTGTTATCGTCAGCACCTTTTATACTTACCCCCTTTCTTTTCAGTTCCGGTTTTCTATGCACCGAGCATGTGCAGGCTACCTTTTGTATTTCGGCCTTGGGACATAGTGCGTGTGCAGGAGCCTGTGCG
The DNA here is from genome assembly GCA_902783675.1 of uncultured Pseudomonadota bacterium. GTDB lineage: Bacteria > Pseudomonadota > Alphaproteobacteria > CACZRW01 > CACZRW01 > CACZRW01. The sequence continues at coordinate 3,476 of CACZRW010000020.1, forward strand.
ACTTTTCACTAAGCGGCTTGCCGAGGTAATCCTTATATATTGCTTTTATCTCGGGATTTTCGTGAGAGCAACGGATTTTTTTGTTTTCGTCATCGCGCTCAAGACCTTTGGTCCGCTCTTCACGCACTTTGTTCGTGACGCCGATGGGCTGCCCGCCGCCGCCGATGCAGCCGCCGGGGCACGCCATAACCTCAACAAAGTGGTAAGGCAGCTCGCCCGCCTTTATCCCTTCGCGTATCTTGTTCACAAGCGTTTCAACATTGCCCGTGCCGTGAGCAACCGCGACTTTTATCTTGGTGCCTTTGATGTCAATCTCGGCCTCCTTTATGCCTTTTAGGCCGCGGACGGATTTAAAGTTAACATCTTTAGGGTCCTCGCCCGTGACGAAGTAGTAAGCCGTCCTTAACGCCGCTTCCATAACGCCGCCCGTGTAGCCGAATATCGTGCCCGCGCCCGTGTATTCGCCAAGCATACTGTCCGCCTTTTCTTCCTTAAGGTTGACAAAGTCGATGCCCGCCTGTTTCAGCATGCGAGAGACTTCGCGCGTGGTGATGGATATGTCCACATCTTGCACGCCCGACGAGAACATGTCCTTGCTTCTGGCAATTTCGTATTTCTTGGCAGTGCAAGGCATGACAGAGACAACCACCATGTCCTTGGGGTCAACGCCGACCTTTTCGGCATAGTAGGTCTTGGCAAGCGCGCCAAGCATTCCTTGGGGGGATTTGCAGGTCGAGAAGTAAGGAATCATGTCACTGTGATACTTTTCCATAAAGTCAACCCATGCGGGGCAGCAGCTGGTAATCAGCGGCAAAGGTCCCGTCTTTTCGGTAAAGCGCGAGACAAACTCGCTCGCCTCTTCCATAATGGTTAAATCCGCCGAGAAGTTGGTATCAAACACCGCATTAAAGCCGATGCGGCGCAAGGCGGCGTAAATCTTGCCCGTGGTAATGTCGCCGGGGTTTAGTCCGAAAGCCTCGCCCAGAGCCACGCGCACGGCAGGAGCAATTTGCACCACGCAATGCTTGCCAGGGTCGTTAAGCGCCGCCCACACCTTTTCCGTGTCGTCGTATTCCGTAATCGCGCCCGTGGGGCAATGCGCGGCGCACTGTCCGCACTTTACGCAAGGGGACTCTTCCAAAGGAATACCGCCCGCCGCCGCAATTTGCGTGTGAATACCGCGCCTTAAGAAAGACAAGGCCCAGACATTCTGCTGCTCTTGACACACTTGGATACAACGGCCGCAAGTAATACATTTGCGCGGATCAAGCACGATGCTCTTGGTCGAGTCGTCTTTGGGAAGGTCGGGAACGATGGAGTCATACTCCTCGCACCTGATGCCGAAGTCCGCCGCCAGCTTTTGCAGCTCGCAGTTGCCGCTCTTCATGCAAGTAAGGCACTCGTTGGGGTGCTTTGATAGGATAAGCTCGACAACCGTCTTTCTCACCTCAACAATCTCGGGATCGCGGGTGATAATGTCCATGCCGTTATCAAGCGGAGTGGAACAGGCGCGCACCATGCTGGGACGCCCCGCCAGCTTCACAACGCAAATGCCGCAAGCCGCAGTGGCGCACAGGTCCTCGTGCTTACACAGCGTGGGAATGTTGATGCCGACGCCTTTCGCGGCTTCAAGTATGGTTGTCCCCTCGGGCGCTTCAACTTCTATGCCGTCAATTTTCGCTTTTATCATCTTATTTAATCCCCCTTATTATTGTTCTTTCGTTGTCGTGGAAGTGGTTTTGGTCGCAGGCAAAAGCCGCTCCTCATACTCGTTCATAAAGAACTTTAGCGAGGATAATATGGGATTAGGTGCGGTTTGCCCTAAGCCGCAAAGCGACGCTTTTTGCATCGTGTGAGCAATTTGTTTAATCTTTTCAATATCTTGCTTGGTGCCTTTGCGAGCGGCGACCTTCTTTAAAAGCCTTAGCATTTGATAGCCGCCGATACGGCACGGAGCGCACTTGCCGCAAGATTCATCTACCGTAAAGCCAAGGTAGAAAGTTGCGACATCTACGATGCTGTCGCTTTCGTCCAGCACAATCATGCCGCCCGAGCCCATGATAGAGCCCACCTCGCGCAAGGCGTCATAGCAGACCTTTAAGTCCAGCATGTCCTTTGGTATCAAGCCGCCCGAAGGACCGCCCGTTTGCACTGCTTTTAAGGCTTTGCCGCTGTCGGTGCCGCCGCCTATGTCCTCGACAATTTCCCTTATGGGAGTGCCCATGGGGACTTCGACCAAGCCGCCGTTTTTAATGTGGCCGGTAAGGGCGAAAACCTTTGTGCCTTTGCTCTTTTCCGTGCCCATAGAGGCGAACCAGTCGCCGCCCTTTTCTATAATCTTTGGCACATTGGCAAGGGTTTCAACATTGTTGATACAGGACGACTTGCCGAAAAGTCCGCTTTTCACGGGATATGGCGGACGGGGACGGGGTGAGCCGCGCTTGCCTTCCAAAGACGCCATAAGCGCCGTTTCCTCGCCGCAGACAAAAGCGCCCGCGCCAAGGCGCAATTCAACATTAAAGTTAAAGTCGCTGCCCAAAATGTTCTTTCCCAAAAGACCGAACTTCTTCGCCTGCCTAATGGCGTTTTCAATGCGCTTTACCGCTAAAGGATACTCGGCGCGGATATAGAACCAGCCCGTCGTCGACCTTGTCGCATAGGCGCCGATAAGCATGCCTTCCAGCACGGCGTGCGGGTCGCCTTCCAAAGTGCACGAGTCCATGTAAGCGCCGGGGTCGCCTTCGTCGCCGTTGCAGATAAAGAACTTTTCACCGCCCTCGCCTACATCTTCTTTAAGCGAGAACTCCCACTTCTTGCCCGTGGGGAAGCCCGCGCCGCCCCTGCCGCGCAGACCGCTTTTCAAAATCTCGGCGACAACCTCTTCGGGCGTCATGGTGTCCAGCACCTTCTTAAAAGCACCGTAACCGCCGTGGGATACATACTGCTCTATGCTTTCGGGATCGTAAGAGCCCATGTCGCGCAGGACTACTTTCTCCTGCTTTCTAAAGAAGGTCATGTCAAGCGAAAGCGTATGCTCGGCAAGCGTCGGGGAAAGCTTAAAGGCCTCGCCCTCGTTAAGCGCCTTTTCTATATGCTCAACCACGATAAGGCGCGCCGTCATCGCGTCAATCTTCTTATACATAACGGGCTTTTGCCCCTTTATCTCAACCCTTACCAAAGGACCCGCCGAGCAAAGCCCCATGCAGCCCGTCTTTACCACGCGCACCTTGTCTTGCAGCTCGTTGGTAGCAACCGCGCTTTGGAAGGCGTCAAGCACGCTCTCCCCGCCCGCGGAACGACACGAGGTCGAGTTGCAACAAAAGACCGTGCAGGCATACTTTTCCGCATTCTCTTTGGTCTCGCGAGCAAGCTTCTCCAGATTTTCCCTTTGCGCTTTGGTAGCGGCTTTCAGTTTGGCAATTTGCTCGGGCGTAAGTTCAATTTCAGCCATGGTTAAAACTCCTGCTTTATTTTATTTGCTTTCGGCATTGTTTTCGGTTTCTTTCGCGCGCCACTCGGCAATGATGTTCTTTACATCGCCGGGAGTCACCCTGCTATAGGTCTTGCCGTTCACGACCGAAACGGGCGAAAGACCGCAGCAGCCGAGGCACCTTACGATTTGCAGGTGGAACAGCCCGTCAGGCGTGGTTTCGCCCGCGCCTATGCCCAGCTCGTCCTGATAAGCCTTAAGCACGCTTTGGCTGCCCTTTAAATGGCAAGCCGTGCCGTCGCATACCGAGATGATATTCTTGCCCGGCTTCTCAATCTTGAAGTAGTTGTAAAAGGTCAGCACCTCGTAAATGCGGGCAAGCGGAACACCCATTTCGTCCGCCACCGTGCGCGCCGACGCCCAAGGGATATAGCCGAACACCCCTTGAATCTCGTGCAAAGCCATAATCAGCGAGCCCCGTTTGCTTTTCCATTTCCCCACGGCCTCAATGGTTTGAGCCTTGTATTTTTCCTCTTCCTCAGAATTGTTTTCAGCCATTTATATCCTCTTAAAAGATTTACAAAAAGCGCTTTA
>CACZRW010000021.1 GCA_902783675.1 uncultured Pseudomonadota bacterium
ACAGCATTTTCTTTGGATTTTTTGTTGGAGAACGCTAGGATTTTGCTCGCTCTTATATCACCAATAGCACAGCATTTTCTTTGGATTTTTTGGTTTAAGGTTTAAGGGTTAAGGGTTAAGGTTGCCCCTCCCCAGCCCTCCCCGCAGGGGAGGGAACTTTAAACTTTCATCCAGGGGCGAAGTCCCTTTCATTCCTCATTTCTCATTCCTCATTCCTCATTAACCTAAAAACTACTGGCAAGTTTACGGTTTTGCCTTTAAAATAGCGGAGAAGGCAGGTTTTTATGAAGTTTTTGGATCAAGCGAAGATATTTATCAAATCCGGCGACGGTGGCAGGGGTTGTGTTGCTTTTCGCCGCGAGAAGTATATTGAGTTCGGCGGTCCGAACGGCGGTAACGGCGGGCGCGGCGGAGATGTCGTGTTTGAGGCGGTTGCCGGCCTTAACACGCTTATAGATTTTCGCTATCAGCAACACTTCAAAGCTCAAAGAGGCGAGGACGGAAAAGGCGATAATTGCACCGGAAAGTCGGGTGAAACCTTGGTTATAAAAGTGCCTTTGGGAACGGAGATACTTGCCGAGGACGGAGAGACACTGCTTGCCGATATGGTAACGCTGGGGCAAAGGTTCGTTGTGGCCGAAGGTGGCGACGGCGGGCGTGGCAACACGATGTTTAAGTCCTCGGTAAATCAAGCTCCGCGCCAGTTTGAGGAAGGTTGGCCCGGCAAAGAAATGTGGGTGTGGCTAAGGCTTAAAGTGATTGCCGATGTCGGGCTTATCGGAATGCCTAATGCGGGCAAGTCCACCTTTTTGGCGGCGGTGACAAGGGCAAGGCCGAAAATCGCCGATTATCCTTTTACGACATTGCACCCCAACCTCGGTATGGCCTTAATTGATGAGCAAGAGTTGTTAATCGCCGATATTCCCGGACTTATTGAGGGTGCGGCGGACGGCGTGGGTCTCGGGCATAACTTCCTGCGCCATATTGAAAGGTGCGCGGCGTTTTTGCATCTGGTTGACGGGACGGCGGAAGATGTCGCTTTGAATTATAAAATCATTCGCAAAGAGCTGGAACTTTACAGTCCTAAACTCGCAAAGCGTCCCGAGTTTGTGGCGCTTAACAAGTGCGACGCGCTTACCGAAGAGGAAACCGCAAAGCGCAAAAAAGCTTTGGAAAAGGCGGCGGGTAAGCCTGTCTATGCCATCTCCGGCGTTGCTAAAGTCGGCGTAGATGCGGTGCTTTATAAGCTTTTGGAAGTGGTTAAGCAAAGCCGCGAGGAAAAGAAACTTCAAAGTAGGGAAAACGCCGATGAACAAGGGTGATTTTCAAAAGCGAATCGGGCTGCTCGGCGGGTCTTTTAATCCTGCTCACAAAGGGCACCTTTACATAAGCGAGCAGGCTATAAAAAAGCTGAAGCTGGACGAGGTGTGGTGGCTTGTTAATCCTTGCAATCCTTTTAAAAAGGAAAGCGATATGCTGCCGATTTTTGAAAGAGTCCGCATTGCACGGCAGATTGCTTATCCTCAAAACATTAAGGTCAGCGCCATTGAGGAGGATTTGGGAACCAGATTTACTTATGATACGGTCGCTAAGCTAAAAGGGATTTATCCCTTGGCGCAGTTCGTGTGGCTTATGGGGGACGACCTTTTGCCCGAGTTTCCTGCGTGGAAAATGTGGAAGGAGCTCTTGGAAATGATAGATGTGGCGGTCTTTACGCGCCAGTATCAGGAAAAAGATTTACAGGAAATGGAAGCGGTGAAGTATTTAAAAAGTATCGGCAAGTGGAATTACTTTAAGATTACTCCGAATCCGCTGTCTTCCACAGGTATTCGCAACAGTTGTTAAAGGAGAATAAGAAATGAAAAAACTAAAAGCAGACGAAGTATTGGCGCTGGTGCTAAAGGACTTGGACGACGGAAAGGCGACGGATATTGTCACCATTCCCTTGGCGGGCAAAACCTCTATTGCCGATTATATGGTTATCGCGTCGGGAACAAGTCAGCGGCAGGTGGCGGCTTTGGCCGAGCGAATCGTCTTTGACCTAAAGAAAAAGGGCGTCAAGACTTCTATTGAAGGTAAGTCGGGCGGTGAGTGGGTCATTGTCGACGCTTTTGATGTTATCGTGCATATTTTCTATCCCGAAACGCGCAACTTCTACGATTTAGAGGATATGTGGAAGCAAGCGCCCGTAAAAGAAGTGTCCTAGATGGAAATTGTCATAGCGGCTGTCGGTAAGATGAAAAGCGGCTCGGCAGAGGCAGAGCTTGTTTCACGCTATGTAAAGCAAAGTCGCTGGCAAATAAAAATCGTTGAGGTAGAGGAAAAGCGCGACTTACCCAAAGAAGCTCGCAAGAAAAGCGAGGCGGATTTACTTTTAGGCGCGATAAAAAATACTTGCACAATAGTTGCGCTGGACGAACACGGGCGCGAATTTACTTCGCTTGAGTTCGCAAATAATATGAAAAAGTGGGAAGAGTGCGGCGATATAGCCTTTATCATCGGCGGGGCGGACGGCCTTACCGATGAGGTGAGGGCCAAGGCGGCCGTGGTGATGAGTATGGGCAAAATGACTATGCCGCATTTTCTTGCCAGAGTTATGCTCGCCGAGCAAATATACCGCGCGCGGACGATTATCGACGGGCACCCCTATCACAGGGATTAGCGGTGTATCGGCTTTTGTAATCGGATTTTTACAGTAAGCGAGCGATGAAGGCCGCGATTTCGTTTTCGGGAAGCTCTAAGGTTTTAAGCAGATTTATGGTTTCGATGATGTCAAGGCGCCGCTCGCAGGTCTCTATGCGCCCGATACAGCAGTGCGTGACGCCTAGTTTTTTTGCAAGGTCGCGCTGGGATAACCCCTTGGATTTACGAAGATTTTTAATCTCTTCAACCATGCGACGATATTTGTCATCAAAAATAGTTTTCATGCTGGTTCTATTTTGATAGCAAATTTTCCTTGAACTCAAATTGAGAGCATGATATATTGACAAATGTGTGGACGAGGGTGTTCATGCATTTATGTTAGTTCAATTTTAAAAAATGGAGAGAAAAATGAGTGATGTGAAGGATTTTGAAAAAGAACAAGAGAAAAAAGCAATGGAAGTCAGGACGGAAAAACTTGCCGATATTCTTAATGCGGAAAAAGCATTTCATCCGGGATTTGAGTGGAGACCTATTGCTAGTAAGATTTTCTTATGTCCAAAAAATGGTGTTCGTACGCCATTGGCTAATAAAGAAGTGATTAAGGAAGCGCTTAATCTTTGTGGTATTCGCCATAATGAGGGGCCTCTTTCTTTTAAAGATACAGAAATTGATGAAGTGGAAATGAGTCTTAATGGCCATAAATTAGAGATAAATTGCACTGATTCTAAAGTTATTGATAAAATGTCATTTGTTATAGGATCTGTTTATGGTGGTGCCTTAAAAGGATTTTATGACAAGGCGGAAAAAGAACGTAAAGAAGCGCTTACTGCATTAAAGGCAAAAAGCAGGTAACTCGTTAGGGCTTGCCATTAAACAAAAAAAGCGGGGAAGTGTTTTTTCCCCGCTTTTCTTATTCGCCGTAGAAGCTATTTCTTCTTGGCGGCCTTTTTACCTTGGCTCGAAATGCGCATTCCGTAGAAGGAACGAAGCACAAAGCCAAATGCTACAATCAACAAGCCGGTGCCGATGTAAGGTGCTACGCTTAAGAAGGCGGGGGAAACCGCTATCTCTACCGCAAGCAAGCCGAACAATGTCGTGAACTTGATGATCGGGTTCAAGGCAACCGATGAAGTGTCTTTGAACGGGTCGCCGACAGTGTCGCCGATAACAGCGGCATCGTGCAAAGCCGTGCCCTTTTCCTTCAAATCAACTTCAACAAGTTTCTTTGAGTTATCCCATGATCCACCGGCGTTCGCCATAAAGATTGCTTGGAACAAGCCGAAAATGGCTATGGATACCAAGTAAGAGGCGAAGAAGGTCGGATCAAAGAACGCAAACGCAAGTGTGAAAGCAAATACCGCGCCGAAGATGTTTACCATGCCGCTTTGAGCGTATTGGGTACAAATCTTGACCACCTCTTTAGAGGATTCGGTAGATGCCGCTTTGGTCGAATCAAGCTTGATGTTAGCCTTAATGTATTCAACCGCACGATAAGCTCCCGTTGTAACCGCTTGCATGGAAGCGCCGCAGAACCAGTAAATAACCGCTCCGCCGCAAATCAAGCCGATGATTACATTCGGTTTCACAATGTCAAGGTTAAGCGAAAGCATCAGGATGATAGAGAATATCATCGTGGTGGCTCCGATAACCGCAGTGCCGATTAAAACAGGCTTTGCAGTTGCTTTGAAGGTGTTACCCGCCGAGTCGTTTTCTTCCAAGAACTCTTTGCCGCTGGCAAATTGAGGCTTGAAGCCGAAGTCCTTTTCAATCTCGCCCGAGATGCCTTTTATCTCTTCAATCTGCGAAAGCTCAAATACTGACTGCGCGTTATCCGTCACAGGGCCGTAGCTGTCAACCGCTATGGTCACGGGACCCATGCCTAACATACCGAATGCTACCAAGCCAAAGGCAAAAATAGACGGGTATATCATGTGATTTTCAAGCCCGAAGGTTGAAGCGTAGGCCGCGGCGGCCATAATCCCTGCCATCACCAAGCCTTTCCAGAAAGCGCTGAAGTTGCCTGCGACAATACCGGATAAAATGGTAAGCGAGGCTCCGCCTTCACGGCTGGCGTCAACAATCTCGTGAACATGCTTTGATTTGGACGAGGTGAATATCTTTGTGAATTCGGGGATGATAGCAGCAGCAAGCGTTCCGCAGCTGATAATCGTCGCCAAAGCAATCCACAAAGTCGTGTCGCCGTTGACATTGCCAAGCATCAGATAAGATACCGTAAATGTCATCGCAATCGAGATTACCGAAGTTAACCAAATAAGCGAGGTAAGCGGGTTTTCAAAGTTGAAGCTCTTGGCATTTTTGTAAATGCGAGAGGAAACAAGTTTGTTAATCCAGTAAGAAACCAAGCTGGTCACAATCATCAGAACACGCATGGTGAAAATCCACACAATCAGCTGCGCTTGAGTCTCGCCGCCGATAGCCGTGGCTACGCGATGTCCGTCAGGTCCGACCGTGGTGCCGACCGCTAACACGATGAAAACAATAAGTGCAACACCGGTTACGCCATAGGTCTCAAAACCGTCCGCCGTAGGTCCGACCGAGTCGCCGGCATTGTCGCCCGTGCAATCCGCAATAACACCGGGGTTACGCGCGTCGTCTTCTTTAATCTTGAAAACAATCTTCATCAAGTCCGAGCCAATGTCAGCAATCTTTGTGAAAATACCACCGCAAATACGAAGAGCGGAAGCACCCAAAGACTCACCGATGGCAAAGCCGATGAAGCAAGCGCCCGCATTTTCCGGAGCGACAAAACACAAAATCGAAAGCATCATTATAAGCTCTACGCAAATAAGCAAAACGCCGATGCTCATGCCCGCGCGAAGAGGAATGCCCATAACAGGGTAGGGCTTGCCTTCAAGCGAAGCAAACGCCGTGCGGCTGTTCGCGTAAGTGTTAATTCTGATGCCGAACCAAGCAACGCTGAACGAACCCAAAATGCCGATAATCGACCATGTCAGAATGGTCAAAACCCTGCCGATGGTGAAATCTTGCAAGCAATAAAAGTAATAGAAAATGCATGCGCCGATGAACAGCTCAAGCACTATCAAAAGTTTACCTTGTTGCAAAAGATAAGTCTTGCAGGTTTCGTAAATGGTGTTCGAAACATTTGCCATAGCTTTGTGAACCGGAAGCTTCTTTATGCCCAAAAATTCATGAAGCCCAAAAAGCATTCCAAGCAAACAAATTACAATGCCGAACTTGAGCAATTCATAACCGGTAAAACCGAAATGCATTTGATCAAGCACAGGCAAAACAATGTCCGCCTCGCTCGCAAAAGAAGGAGTCGCAAAACACGCAATTCCCGCTACGGCAAGCGAAAGCGATAGAATCATTTTTTTCATAGTCTTTTTCCTTATAAAGTTAGGTTTAAGAAAACTTGATGAGGATTTACTATTTTTTAATAAAAGGCAATCACAAAATAAGGATTCTTTAATAAAAAAACTAAAATGGACTTGGCTTATTTCCTTAACTTTGCTAATGTCATAAACGCCGAAATTTTTTAATACGGTGAAGGGCAAAAATAAAAGGTAAAAAATGAAAATACTGGTCACGGGCGTTGCAGGTTTTATAGGTTGTTTTACAGCTAAAAAATTGTTGGATATGGAGTATGAAGTTGTCGGTGTTGACAATCTTTGCGATTACTATGATGTCTCTTTGAAAGAGGCAAGGTTGAAGCTTTTGGAGCCGTATCCTAACTTTCTTTTCCTCAGGCTTGATATATCCGATAAGAATCAGGTAGCGGGATTGTTTAACGGACACCGACCCGACATCGTGATTAACCTTGCCGCGCAGCCCGGGATAAGATACGGAATTACGCACCCGTATTCCTATATCAATTCCAACATCGTTGGATTTTTGAATATCCTTGAAGGGTGCAGGGCAATCGGCGTAAAGCATTTGGTCTATGCGTCTTCGTCTTCGGTTTACGGGGCAAATACCAAGATGCCTTTTTTAGAATCCGATCCCGTAAATCACCCTTTGTGCCTTTATGCCGCTACTAAAAAAGCAAATGAGATGATGGCGCATTCTTATGCTCATCTTTTCGGCTTTCCCACGACGGGGCTGCGCTTCTTTACCGTGTATGGTCCTTGGGGGCGGCCGGATATGGCTCTGTTCAAGTTTGCAAAGAAGATTATGAACGGCGAGCCTATCGATGTGTATAACAACGGTAATATGGAGCGCGACTTTACTTATATAGATGACATTGTCGAAGGGGTGGTGAAAATCGCACTGGGAAAGCCGCCGAAGGAAAATAAAGATTGGGACGGGAAAAATCCCGATCCCGCGACAAGCTCGGTTGCTCCTTTTAAAATATATAATATCGGGCGCGGCAAGCCTTGCAAGCTGATGGACTATATTCACGGTTTGGAAAAGGCTTTGGGTAAGAAAGCGGTTATAAACATGCTGCCCATGCAGGCGGGCGAGGTTCTTAAAACTTGGGCGGATTCGTCCGAGCTTTACAAAAAGACAAAGTATAAGCCGAAAGTGTCTATAGAAGAGGGAATAAAGAACTTCGCCGCTTGGTTTAAAGACTACTATAAGCAGGTTTAATGGTTAGGGTTCAAGGGTTAAGGTTGGTTTATAAGTTTAATTCCTTATTAATCTTCTTCGGTGGTGATGGTGCCGCCGCCGATGACAAAGCCGTCTTGATACAGGACCAAAGATTGTCCGCCCGTAACTCCGCTTAATCTTTCCGCAAAAATAACCGTCGCAGATTTGCCTTTTTTGATTACTTTTGAAACAAGGCGCAGGTTTTGCGCAGAGCGGATTTTGCCTTGGATTATTCCTTCGGATACGGGGTAGTAAAAGAAGTCCTTAACTTTAACGCAGTTTGTGGCCGCGTCAGCTTCGCTGCCCACAATGACTTGATTCTTTTCCCTGTCCAAGCCGATGACATAAAGCGGAGTCGGGTTAGCAATGCCAAGCCCCTTCCTTTGTCCTAAAGTGAAGTTCCAATAGCCTTCGTGAATACCCAAAACTTTGCCCCTTGTATCAACAATGCTGCCCATCTTCGGCGGCATATCCAAAAGGTCGGTGTAGGGCCCCGCGTAAAAATCTTGAGAGTCATTTTTAGAGCCGACTTCGCCAAGGTTCTCGGTGGCAATCTCGCGCGTCTTAACCTTTGTCATTTCGCCCAAGGGAAAGAGCGTTTGTGCAAGCTGGCTTTGCGAAAGGCGATAAAGAAAATAAGATTGGTCTTTGCGAGTATCGGCGGCTTGCTTTAAGTAATAACGCGAACCGACTTTCTCAATGCGCGCATAGTGCCCCGTAGCGAAATAGTCAAAATCAATACCTGCCGCTTTGGCTTTTTTCGGAAGCAAGGCAAACTTTATCAGCTCGTTGCACTTAACACAGGGATTAGGGGTGCGCCCCGCTAAATACTCTTCTTTAAAATATGAGATAATGTGCTTTGTGAACTCTTTCGAGCAATCAAAACGATAATGGGGAATGTCCAGCTTTTTACAAAGGGCTTCAATCTCGGCAATGTCGGTTTTCTCGTGCCCGTAGCACGATCTTGCACTTGCTCCCGCAAGCGGCGCGCCTTTATAAATCTCCATAGTTACGCCGATGGGAGAGTAGCCTTGTTGCTTCAAAAGATAAATGGCGGTTGATGAATCCACGCCGCCGCTAAGCCCTACAATTACTTTTTTATTTGTGTTTGTCATGGGAGACATTATAATCACTCATCAATATTTGGCAATCAGTAAGAGGCATAAAAATGGAAGAGAAAAGCGATATTCAAAAGTATGTTATTGATTATGTCCTTATGGCTAAAGAAGGCAAACTGCCCCCCGTAGTCGCAAGGGAAAACGAAGCCGTCAGAATCGCTTTTATTATGCTCAGATACTATAAGCCTAATCCCGTTCTTATCGGTCCCGTGGGTGTCGGGAAAAGGTCTATCGTTTTGTTCCTTGCCGGTATGCTCGCGGCGCAAAATCCCGCTCTCCCAAAGGATATTTTAAGCAAGAAAATCGTGGGGATAAATCAAGAGCAAATCATTGCCGACACCAAAAACGCCGAGGATTACGCCGAGCGACTTAAAGACACAATTAATTATATCGCAAGCAATAAAGATTTTATTCTCTACCTTCCCGACACCTCTTTAATCGCAAAGGCGAGCGGGGCGGAAACGGGTGTGCCTATTGCGCAGTTTTTGAAGCTTAAAATTATAAGCGGAGATATAAAGGCGGTTATTGCGGCAGATATTTCCAACTTTAGGATTAACATTGAAAGCGATACCGAGTTTTTGCGCCATATTCAGACTTTCTATATCGAGGAGCCGACGGCAAAACAGGCGCTTAATATGCTTTCTTCCGCAAAGGCCAAACTGGAAGAAAAGCATAAAGTCACGATCTCCGAGGAGATGCTGGATACGGTGGTGCAGCTTGCCGATCGCTATGTGAAGCAGAGGATGTTTCCCGAGAAGGCTTTTGACTTGTTGGACGAGTCTTGCACCGTTGCTTTATCGCGCGGGAAAACCGAGGTTACTTATTCCGAAATTGCC
>CACZRW010000022.1 GCA_902783675.1 uncultured Pseudomonadota bacterium
CAAATCCGTGGCTATCTGCTCGGCATCATCAACCAAGTCGTTGTCAGAGGAAAGATTCGCCGTGTGCAAAGAAGTGGCAAGCACCACTCCGTTTCTGTCCGTTATATCCGCTCGCGCCGGCTTTAAATCCAAAATCACCGTAGGATTGACAGGCACCCTTATACTGCTTTTTTCTTTTAATACCGTGTATTCGAAAAGCCTTGCCGCGATGGCAAAGAAGAAAAAGGCAAACAGCACCGCGATAAACAAAAGCCGCACTCTGCCCTTTTCCAGATTTTTAAAATCCTCGCCGCTCATGATATAAGACGAAGAACCCCTTACCCTGATTTCCTGTCCGGGGTAGTAAAAAGGAGCTTGATTAAGAGAAAAACTCGGCTTCATTATCTTTGCGCCTCCTTTATCTTTTCCTCTTTAAAGGGGATGTCGTCAATATCAATGAACTGCTTTGCCGTTATGGGTTTCAGTTTTAAATATTTCTCCGAAAGCCCCCTGATGCGGCTGGGGTCGTTAAGATGCGACCATTCGGCCTTTAGTATATGAGTCTCTCTGATATTTGCTTCTATCTGCCGATTAGTCTTTCTGATATCCTTTTCCAAGAAAATCACATGATTCTTTAGCATATACGAACCAAGCGCGATAAATGCCGCTATAAACACCCACAACGCTCCGAAAAGAAAGGACTTCATTCGCTTGCCTCCTCTTTCTTCTCTAACACTCGCAGCTTTGCCGAGCGGGAACGAGGGTTAAGCCTTACTTCTTCGTCGCCGGGCAGTAAGGGCTTTTTGTTCAAAAGTCGAAAATCCTGGGCGAGCGGCTCATTCTTAACCGGCATATATCTTGAAGCCGCAGGCACTTTCCCCGCCTTTTCTTGCATAAAAGCCTTTACAATCCCGTCCTCTAACGAATGGAAGGAAACCACGGCTAACCTTCCCGAAGGCTTAAGCAAAGCCGCTCCTGCCGCCAGTCCTTTTTGCAATTCCCCAAGCTCGTCATTGACATATATACGCAAAGCTTGAAAAGTCCGAGTTGCGGGGTGGATACCGTCCTTTGCTCTGGGGACGACCGTTGCTACAACTCCCGCCAAGTCCAAAGTGGAAGTAAAAGGCATATCCTTACGCCGCGCCGCAATTGCCGCCGCAACTTTGCGCGAGAAACGCTCTTGCCCGTATTTATATATAATGTCGGCAAGCTCCGCCTCGGGCAAAGTGTTAACTACATCGGCAGCAGTCATACCCTCGCCGCTCATACGCATATCCAAGGCCCCGTCTTTTTGGAAAGAAAAGCCTCGCTCGGCGTTGTCAATCTGCATTGAGGACACGCCCAAGTCCAAAGCTACACCGTCAACCTTACCGCTCACGACTTCTGCCATTTGCGAAAAGCGGGCATTTATAAGCACTAACCGCTCGCCATACTTCTTTTGTAAGTCGGAGGCAAGGGCGATGGCTTTGGGATCTCTGTCAATCCCGATAACTTTGCAATTTGCGGCTTCAAGTATGGCTACAGCATACCCGCCCGCGCCAAAAGTCCCGTCAACATAAACTCCGCCGTCTTTTGGAGAAAGCGCCGCAAGCACTTCATTTAATAAAACGGGAATATGGAGTTTATCGGGGGCAGACATCTTACATCTATTTTCCTTTATCCTTTGGGGCTGAAGAGGCGAGAACGGGGCGCTTGGCAATAGCCCTTTTTCTTATTTCTTGCTCTTCCTTGGCATAGGCTTCGGGATTCCATATTTGGAAAGTCCTGCCTTTCCCGACGAAAACGGCCGTATCGGTAATGCCGGCATGTTTTAAAAGCTTGTCGGTAAGACCAATGCGACCGGTGGAGTCAAATACGAATTCTTTTGCATCTGCATATATAAGGCTGGTCAAGTCATCTTGCGCTTCGGAAAACATATCAAGCCCGTTTTCAATATCCGCGGCAATCTTCTCCATCAATTCCGAGGTGCAACATTCAATGCAAGGCGAGGAAAAAGAACGAAAGGCAATCAGCTCCGAGCCTTGGCTTTCAATCACGCTGCGATAAGAAGCAGGGACGGACACGCGCGCTTTAGCATCAACCTTGTTGGTAATGGTATCAAAAAAAAGTGTTTTCTTTCCCGTAAACTTGACCATTTTTCCTTTACCACCTTGAAGTTGTTTTTAAAGGCTGTTTAGGGGGAGGGAGAGATAACAGGGGGATGTTTCTCTCCCTTACTTCCCCAAACATAGCTAATGGGATATCATGGGATAAAATGGGTGTCAATGGGAAAAGTAAAAAAAATCCTAATTTTTTCTAAAGACTTTGTTAACGCCAAAGATGCAAGAAAAATATAACTTTTTTCAAAGTCTGATTAGCCACGGGCGCGCTCTCCCTTTTATATCCTCACTTTGTCAACAAATTAGGAAAAAATAAAAAACAGTTGATTTTTTTCAAAAGGTGTGATAACTTGACGCCAACAATAAGGGGGACAACTCTAAATTGCATAAGGATAAGATACCGCAAGGTGTCTTTCTTAAAAATACTTGTAAACTTAGAAAAGGACTAAAAAATGACTGATACTAAAACCGAACACACATATGCCGTATCTGCTGAAGATAAAGAGATTATAGATTGGATAAACGATGAGACCAAAGTTTCCACAGCTCCTGCAGAAAGAGAAGAAGTTTCAATCGATTGGATAAAAACTGATTCCGATGTTTCCGAAGCTCCTAAAGCAGAAGAAAGCGACACGCTGATAGACTGGATAAACACTGATTCTAATGTTTCCGAAGCTCCTAAAGCCGAAGAAGATGAAGTTTCAATAGATTGGATAGATACCGATTCCGATGTTCTCGAAGCTTCTCAAACAGAAACGGCAGAAATTGTAGGCGCTGAAGAAGATACTTCTGCAAAAGCAGAGGAACCTCTCTACACCGAAGCCGAAGCTAACGCCTTTGCTTCTCTTAACTTGGTCGAGAACGCAAAACTTGCCGAGGATGCCAGGGCTAAGGCAGAGGCAGAAGCCGAAGCGGAGCTGGTGGATATTTACCATAACGCTCTTGCCAGAACGGGAAACAACGATATGTATTTTGAAGACGCTTTAAATGAAGTGCTTGACGAACTCGTTATCGACGATCCCAGAATCAAAAGAGAGACAACTTTTAATAAAGTCATGGATATGCGTATTCAAGACCAAATACCGGATATTCACGAAGCCGCTATTATAAAAACGGCAGATGGCATGACTTACGAAGAAGCTTTGAATGCGGTGCTTGACGAGCTCGTCGCCGTTGATCCCAGAACCAGAAGGGAAACCATTACCACCAGAATCATGGACATGGTTGCAAAGGAAAATAGCCGTATTGCTGCCAACCGCACTATCAGCGAAGAATCCGCTAAAGCGCTGGCTGCTACCCGCAAAGAAAGCAAGCTTATCCGTGAATCTCTCGCATTTGAGCGTGAAGCCGAAGAGCTTAAAGAGATTTTGGAAATTGTTGATAACCTTCGCAAGGGTCAAAAAACAAACGGTATCAAGGATGATCAAATCATTGATTATGCTGTTTATTTATACTTGCTCGGGGACAATGTTAAAGTTGAAGGCTACAAGGAAATGAACGATGAACAAAAGAAAAAAGTTCACGATGCCCTTGCTGCCAGAGTTGCCAATTTTGAAGAAAAGGAAGCCATTAAGAACATGGAAAAAGCCGAAGCTAAAGAAAGTTCTTCCCTTCTCTCCAAGGTTGTGGAAACTGTCAAAAAGCACAAAGATGTAGTCATTGTCGCATGTGGTGTTGCAGTTGCTACGCTTGCCGCCGTCAGCTTCCTTTCGCCGACCGGTCTTTTGGGACTTCCGGTAGTTGCCCTTGGTCCGACTTCAACTAAAGCTGTGTTAGCGATTGCAGCCTTTACATTAGCTGCCGAACATGCGCTCAAGGCAGGACTGAGAATCATTAACAAGCTTTCTGATGATTTTGCCAAGACAGCCATAGAGAAAGAAAATGCTCTTAAGGCCGGCAGAGAAGTGCTTGCCAAAGCTAAAGAAAAGACTGCCGAGAAAGAAGTCGGTAAGACTGCTGCTCCTGAAAAGTCCGTCCCTGTTACCAGAACGGTCAATGTCAGGGAAGCTCTTCTTGCTGACCGCTTGAGCCAAAAGGTGAACGGCTAATCTTTAACCGTTAAAAATTAAAAAAGGGGGGAAGTCTTACGGCTTCCCTCTTTTTTGCTATCTTTCCCCTTGCGAGTCGGGGGCAAAAACTATATACCTTAGGGACAAAATTAGCGAAAAAAGGAAATAAAATGTTTGAAGGAAAAGTATCATTAACGGGCATAAAGCCGACCGGCACGCCTCACCTTGGTAATTTACTGGGCGCGATTATGCCCGTTGTCAAAATGTCTAACTTGGCAAAGAAAACCTATGTTTTTGTGGCTGACTTGCACGCCTTAAATGCGGTTAAAGACATAAAAGCCATAAAGGAAAACAGCTACGAAGTTGCGGCAACTTACCTTGCCATGGGCATAAATATGGAAAAGACGGTGCTCTTTCGCCAATCCGATATCCCCGAAGTCCCGCAACTTTCTTCACTTTTAATGAATGTTACGCCTAAAGGTCTTATGAACCGCGCTCACGCTTACAAGGCCGCTGTTGATAAGAACACGGAGAAAGGCGAAGATCCCGATGCCGGTATCAATATGGGGCTTTACACCTATCCCATTTTAATGGCAGCGGATATTCTGCTTTATAAATCCGATGTTGTCCCCGTAGGGCAGGACCAAAAGCAACATGTTGAGTTTGCAAGGGATATTGCCGGCAGTTTCAACTATATTTACGGCGACATTCTAACGGTGCCGGAGCCCGTAATTCCTCCCGATGCCGCTTCGGTCCCCGGGCTTGACGGTCGCAAGATGAGCAAGAGTTATAATAACTATATTCCCATATTCACGGACGAGAAAAATCTTAAGAAATTAATCATGCGGATAATCACGGATTCCAAAACTCCCGAGGAGCCGAAGGACCCCGACGATTCCACTATTTTCCAGATATACCGCGCCTTTGCCTCTGATGCGGAAATCGCCGAACTTCGTGCCAAGTTTGAAAAGGGTGGTATGGGCTACGGTGAGGCAAAGCAAATCCTTTTTGAAAAGGTCAACGCCTGCCTTAAGGAGCCGCGCGAAAAATACAATCATCTTATATCGCACCCAAAGGAAATCGACGAGATTTTAGCCGCCGGCGCTGCCGAGGCAAGAGTGGAAGCCAAGAAAACTTTACAAAGTGTCCTGTCCGCAATGCTTGGATAACGCACATTAAAGCAAAGGAGAAAAAGCCGATGAAAAAAAAGCTGGCATACCTGATTGCATCATTCTTTGGCGCCGGCTTTTCTCCAAAAGCCTCGGGCACGGTGGGGTCACTTTGCGCCCTTCCTTTCATTGCTTTATGCATAAATTACGGCGGCTTTGCATGGCTTTTGTCCTTTACCATAGGGACTTTTGTGCTTGGCACACTGGCTTCACATGAAGTGCTTAAATATACAAAGCACGACCCCGCCCTTATCGTGATTGACGAGGTGGCGGGGCAGTCCCTAACCTTTCTTTTCTTTACCGAGCTGCTGGCAAAGCACTCTGATGTGTGGTGGATTTATCTTGTCGGCTTCGGGTTGTTTAGGCTTTTTGATATATTAAAGCCTTGGCCCGTATCATGGGCAGACGAAAAGCTGGAAAATGCTTTCGGGGTAATGTTTGATGACATACTGGCAGGACTTTACGCCGCCTTATGCCTTTTCCTCATTATCCTGGTCTTTGTCTAAACCGAACTTGCGCCACATATAAAGAACCAAAGGCACAACAATAATAAGCGAGAACAAAGTATCCGACAGGAAATGCGCTCCCATGGCAATGCGGGTATAGGCGACCACTCCTGCCATAACGAATACCAGCATAATTCCAAGCTTGCGCAAGGGCTTCGGCAGAATTAAAGCGATTGCAAGACACCACGCTGCCGCAGCCACATGCCCCGAAGGAAAGGAGCAGTTGTCGCCGCATTGTTCTGATATAACCAAAGGCGAAGTAAACAAAGCCTCGCCGCCGAAATCAACGATGTCTCGCGGCCTTGCTCTGCCCCAGAACTCTTTGAAAATACCGTTTATAATTAAGCCGGGAATCACTAATCCTGAAGCAATAACAAAGGCAAGAGTCTTATTCTTAACGGCACAAACGGATTGCTTGTTTATTTTGCCGCCCAGCCAAAAGCCCACGCACAAAGCGGGAAGGCCGTAGATTACAAGCATCCAATCTTTGTGGAAGAACTTGCAAAAGTCGCTGTTCTTGCCGACAAATCCGACCCCTTTTTCATAAAAAAGCGAGCTTACAAACAAATCAAAATTAGAAAATGCAATCACGACAAATGCCGCAACCACACAAGTTATATAAAGTCTTTTATCAAAGGTTTTCATTTGCACCCTCGCCATATCCTTTAAAGTTATTAAGTCTGAACACATTGAGCCTTATTTTATAATCATCATAAACAGGAATAACAATTCTTTTTAGATGATTCGCACTTGCAAAATAAGGCAAAAACTCCGAGGCCTCGCTTCGTTTGGTAACAAGGATAAAATCCCGCCCTTTAGCCTCGTTCATATTGGTGGTAAGGTCATAGTGATCTTTTACCTGCCCGCCGGGATTCCACTTGTATATCTTGGCGGGGAAGGGACGAACATAATACAAAAACGGTGTAAGTATCTTGCGCTCGTCCGCCAAGAGCAGGGCGCCGGAGTTTTGCGCTAACATAAGGCTTACCTGCTCGCCAGCTTTGTCCCA
>CACZRW010000023.1 GCA_902783675.1 uncultured Pseudomonadota bacterium
AATAGCTGTAACCGCCTTACTCCTTCTATAATTATCAGAGCAATTTGCATGGGCGATATCAAGTTTTTTGAATATGCCATGGCGGAGCTTTCGGGGCTTCCCATTCTTAATTGCCGCGCGCTCATTCACGATGCCGGTGAGCTGGGGCTAAAAAGGCTCTACGAAAAAAGCACCTTGCCGGAAAAGTATTTTCCTATATTCCGAGCAGCAGTGGATATCATCGCCGAAAACGGCTACTATAACGATTACGGCGATGCAAAGAACTTTTCCCGCCGCACTATTGAGCGCATTTTAACCAAGATAGTAGAGGATAACGACGATATGGAAGAGGGCGACATAGAATATCTGCTCGGGCGCTTAAGCCTTTTGCCGATAAGCTCCTCTGTGTATAGCTGATACAAAAAAGTTGATTATCAATTTGTAATTAGCTAATCTTCCAAAAAGTGCATCAACTTTGATTTTGATATAGGTATTCACCAGATGATAGAAAGCATAAAAGAGCCGGAGCAACCCATAAAATCACCGCTTGAAGATATCCTTTTGGAGGCAAAGGAAATAAGTAAGGCAGACGGTTGCACTCTGTATAGTCTTGGTGATGACGGGCTTTTACACTTTTCCATTATCGTAAACGATACTCTGAATATGCACATGGGCGGCTCTTCGCTTTCCCAAGTAAATCTTATCCCCTTAAGGATATACGACAGACATTCGGGAAAGCCTAATCATAAAAATGTTTGCACTTATGCCTTTACCACAAAGCAGGTTGTGAATATTCCCGACATTTATAACACCAAGAACTTCGATTTTTCCGGCACTTTTGCGTTTGACACTAAAAATGAGTATGAAACGCACTCAATTTTAACGGTTCCCTTGATGGATATGCATAATAAGTGCATTGCCGTTATGCAGCTTATAAATGCTAAGGACGACGGTGGCAAAATCATTCCCTTTTCTGCTGATGTGGAAAAGACCATACTTCTGTGTTCCAAAAGGGCATCTGTAATAGTGGAAAACAATCGCCTGATTCTTGAACATCGCAAGGTTTTGGAATCCTTTATTGAGATTTTGGCAAGGGCGATTGATACCAAGTCACCTTATACCGGTGCGCATTGCCAGCGCGTCCCTGTCATCGCCAAGATGATTGCTACCGCGGCTTGCTTGGCTACGGAAGGTAAGTTCAAGGATTTTGAACTTACTGATGACGAATGGTATTCCTTCCATCTCGCCTCATGGCTTCACGATTGCGGTAAGGTTACCACCCCCGAGTATATTGTGGACAAAGCAACCAAGCTTGAGACCATACATAATCGCATTCACGAAATCCGCACACGGTTTGAGGTCTTGGTGCGCGACGCCAGAATTAACTATTTGGAGGGCATGCTTAAAGATTCTTCAAAAGAAGTGGAATTAAAGCAAACCTACGATGACACGGTTAAAACTCTGGAGGCTGAGTTTACCTTTATTGCCAGGTGTAACATCGGCGACATTGCTCTAACGCCCAAAGGTGTCGCAAAGATAAAAGAGATATCCGAGCGCACCTTTATGCGCAATTTTGATAGGACCCTCGGCCTTTCTCAAGGAGAGCTTAATCGCATTGATGTTGAAAAGGAAAAAGCCTTCCCCGCCAAAGAGCCTTTGCTCGCAGACCGTTCCGACGCAGTTTTCGGTGGCTATAACAAAGGCGAGATTTACAATCTTTCCACGAAGATCGGGACCTTGAATAAGGAAGAACATAAGAAAGTCGATGACCATATTAAAGTCACGATTGAAATGCTTAAAGCCATTCCTTTCCCCGAGATCTATAAAGATGTTGTCGAATATGTCGCAGGACATCACGAGAGAGTTGACGGCAAAGGCTATCCTAACAGACTTACCGGTGACGAAATGTCTATCCCCGCAAGGATTATGGCGGTCGCCGATGTGTTTGAAGCTTTGTCTTCAACGGACAGACCTTATAAGAAGGTTAAAAAGTTGAGCGAGATTTTGGATATCATGTTCAATATGGCAAAAAATGGGCACATTGATCCTGATATTTTCCACCTTTTCCTGACTTCCGGCGTCTACCGCGAATACGCCGCAGAGTATATGCTGCCTCAACAATTCGACAATCCGGATATCAGCAAATATACCGCCGGATATGATGAAACCGAGGATCTTATTTATCCCGACCCTGATTTAGATAAAAAGGGAGAGGTGGAAAGCAAAACTCGCGCACCTTCTCCATCTTCATATTGGATAGATGATGATACGGATTCCGAAACTCTTCCGCAAACGAAAGATGTTTACACTGTCAGTAACGATGAAGTTCTTGATTTTGCTGACTTTGCTTTCGAGCCAAGTCCGTTAAATGTGTCGGAAGACGACTCTAAAGAAGAAGTACCGATATTTAATCCAACCGAAACGGTCGCCCAACCGGAGATTGTAACAGCAGAAAAGGATACAGACCTAATGCCTATAGATACAGATATTGAAACAACACTGAACACATCGGAAGCCATAGATGAAAGCGCCATCGTGTCTGAGCCCGCAGAGCCGGAAACAACTGCGAGCGAAGAACCTGTCCCGGCAGCGTCTCCTCTCGATCCTGAAAGCGATCCTGATTATGGCAAAATCCCTGATTTAGATGCGCCTAATCCCGAAGTAGAACTTACTCCTTCTGAGCTGTCTCATGGACCGGAGCCTGTTCCTACTCCTGCTTCTGTTCCCGAAGAACCGGCGCCTGCAATTGAGCCTGTCCCCGAGCCCGATATAAAGGCAAATCCTTCCCCAACACCGGCTCCGGCTTCGACATCGGCTCCGACTTCTGCCCCTGCTATTCCGCAAGCCATAGAAAACGATGAGAAGGTTGTTTTTGTTCCGACCGTTGTTGAGCAAGAACCTTTGCCCGAGAATATGAAATCCGTTTTTGATGGGACATCGTCTGCGCCTGCTTCGGCACCTTCGCCGAAAGAAGAGCCTGTTCCCACATCGGCTCCCGCTCCAATGCCTGCACCTGCACCTGTGAAAGAACCTGCGCCTATATCCGCTCCTGCACCGACAGCACCAATTCCACCCGTGCCTCCTGTTCCACCCGTGCCTCCTGTCCCGCCAGTGCCGCCCGTGTCCCCGGTTTCTCCCGAGACCGAGCCTCTTACCCCGCCGACAGTCGGTTCATCTCCTTTTGATGATGACAGCACCAGTGAAGTTACTTCTGTTCCTCCGGCATCTTATGTTCCTCCCGAACCGCCGCTGATTAAAGAAGATGATATCATTGAAGGTGAAAAGCCTGCCACGCCTACGCCTTCGCTTGCGCCGCTTGTTTTACAGGAAGATGACGAAGATCGGCCCCCTGTATTTTAGCGAAGAATCGTCATAGGTAAGAAAGCATCATCACCTTTTAAGGATTGCCTTTTAAAAAGGATAAAGGTCAATGTCCTGCGCCTGTTGCCGCCTAACTTTGTAGGATTTTTCCCTTTACGGCTTCCATGATTTTGTTAATAAGAAACATCGACACATCTTCCAAGGGAAGCGTCTGCTGCTCGCCTGTTGCCATGTCTTTAATAACGGCGGTGCGGTTTTTCACTTCATCTTCGCCGATAATAGCAACAAAAGGCACCCCGACCTTGTTGGCGTAATTAAGCTTGGCTTTGAACTTATTATCTTCGGTAAAGGTAAGCACCTTAATTCCCAAAGCACGCAAATCGGCACCGAGCGAAAGCGCATATTCCTTTTCAGCATTAGTAATGGGAACAACCATAACATGGGCAGGTGTCGCTACGGTTGGCTTTATTAAATCATTTTCAAGAAGAGAAGCAAACAGCCTTGTAAGCCCGATAGATATCCCTACACCGGGCAACTTTTTATCGGTATAAAATCCTGCCAAGTCATCATACCGTCCGCCCGAACAAATACTTCCAAATTGAGGATAATCGTCCAGCATGGTCTCATATATAGTGCCGGTGTAGTAATCCAGTCCGCGCGTAATAGTAAGATTTATCTTATAATTATTTTTCGGAACACCTAATGCGGCAAGCGAGTTAATAACTTCCGTAAGCTCGCTTATTCCTTCGGTGAAAATCTCGTTATTGATCCCAAAGGATTGCAAGCTTTCAAAAACTTTCTTGTCTTCGCCGTCAATTTCGATAAATCTAATAATCGTATCAATACTTTTCTTATCAAGCCCTATATTAACCAGCTCTTCAACGACTTTATCTTTTCCGATTTTTGCGATTTTATCGACTATGCGCAAGACCTCTGCGGATTTATCGGCAAGCCCCAAGCTTTCCATTAGCCCTTTAAGAAGCTTGCGATTGCTGATGTTAATCACAAACTTTGATAGTCCCAGCTTTTTAAACACATTATAAATAATTGCAGGCATTTCCGCATCGTAAGAAATGTCCAGCTTGTCCATACCTATTACATCAATATCCGCCTGATAGAATTCACGAAAGCGCCCCTTTTGAGCCCTTTCGCCACGGTAAACTTTGCCGATTTGGTAGCGTTTAAAAGGAAAGGTGAGGGTGTTTTGATTCATAACCACATAGCGCGCCAAAGGTACAGTCAAATCAAACCTCATGGAAATATCGGTATCTCCGCGCATAAAACGATAGATTTGCTTCTCTGTCTCCCCGCCGGCTTTGGCAAGCAGAACCTCGGACAATTCCAGAGCCGGAGTATCCAAAGGAGTAAATCCGAACTCCTCATAAGTAGATTTTATTATATCCATTATTTGATTGAACTTAATCTGTTCCGCAGGAGCGAGCTCCATAAATCCCGATAATATGCGAGGTTGTATTTTTACCATTTTCTTTCTCTAACATTGGCTAAGTAAAACAGTTATTGAATAACTATTTCATAGATTACATTAGTATCCTTGTCTTTATCAAGTCCTTCCCACGGACGATAATAATATCCGGCGATTTTGGCGTTGCCGGCACCAGTGGCGCGAAGCTCATATATATGCTCTCCGCCGACGCCAACCCGTCCATCATATTTTGGTGGGATAAAATCATCTTTTAAAACTGTAACTTTGTCTTTCCCGTTTTCTATAAAGAATTGCCAACCATATCCGGTAGTGGGATTGGAAGGCAAAAGGACTTTTATCGTGTCTCCGACATTAACGGTAATAACTTTATCGCTTTCTTCCTGCCCCAGCACCGCATCTTTTCCCTTGGCCGCACAAGCCGCGAACATAAAGCATAACACCAAAGACAAACTTAAAACTTTAATAGTCTGCATTACTGATTTTCCTTAATACATCTCCGCACCAGTGTAATTTATAGAAAAGCAGTATACAAGAAAAAACAGAGCAAGAGTTTTTAAATGTTTTCGTAGCAGGTTACACTGCCGGTCTTGACATAAAAATTAAATTGTTAGAACTTGAACGCACTAAAGGATTCTATAACTAGTAGGAAAATAAAATGATAAATAAAAAAGAGTATTTTAGAGTATTTGCAGATGAAAACTTAGCCTATGTTGAAGGAGAGGATGCTTCGGAAATAAAATATAATAAGGCTTTCCACCTTCTGCCTGACGAAAACGGTGATATCCCCGAAAAAGGTCCTTATGCGGCCTTTGAAGAAATCCAATACGATAAGTCAAAGTTCCCTTTGATAGACGGCCCGAAAACCACACCGGAAAGCGAGTGGACCTGCGGTAGAAAAGACCTTACCTATAGGAGCGTGGCAGAGATAAACGAATTGGCCTCAATGTTTGAAAGTCCCGAAGCGGCAAAGAAAACCTTGGGCGTGTATCGTCCCGGCCGCCTGGCTTTGCACGAAACGATTGTCGCTGTTTCCACAATGGTAAGGTGTGTGGACGATCAAGATATGCGCCGTAAGGTGAAGATGATCTATCCCGCCGTCCTAAATAATGTGCGAAAGATAGAGCCGATGTTAGAGGCGAAAAGGCAAGATTTTGACACTAAAATATCCGTTATGGTCGGCAAGCTGGCAAAACATGAGAAAATCGGCACTTTGCCTTTGGCGAACTTTGTTAAGGATAAATACAATTTCGTCATGAATGCACCGAAAGAGCCAAATATGGGTGCACTTAAAGCAGTAATTGCTCTTGCCTGGGGAGAGGCCTACACTAAATATGCCTCGGATATTATTTC
>CACZRW010000024.1 GCA_902783675.1 uncultured Pseudomonadota bacterium
AAACGACCGCCCCAAGTTCGTCATCGAATATTCATTAAGCTGATACCCTCCGGCAAGAGCCTCCGCTTCACATAACAAAACCGCCGCCGCCATCGCTAAAAATCCGGATATTTTACGCATTTTTAATCCTTTTGTAATAATTGTAATAAAAAGAAATGAGGTTGCTTTATATCTTATTTATTGCTAAAAATGTAAAGTAAGCACTTTAAAGGCGCATAGGTTCTTTTGGGATACTAACGCTGACAAACAAAGGAAAAATGATGAAAAAAAGTTTAAAGGATTTACACAGCGCCGATGATGTTCAAAAGTATTTGGCGGAAATCACGGTAAGTCTTATCGGCGATCGCAGAAAAGTGCAAATTATCACAATTTTAATGAACGGGACGAAGCGCTTCGGCGAGCTGAAAAGGGAGCTTGGTGATATTACGCAAAAGGTGCTGACTTCGAACTTGCGCGCGATGGAGAAAAGCGGGCTTGTTATCCGCAATGTTTATGCGCAGATTCCGCCAAAGGTGGAATATACTCTGACTTCTGTCGGCTATAGCCTAAAGCCCGTGTTGGAGACCATGTCCGAGTGGGCCGCCCAGTATAAAAAGGGGTTAAGGGTTACGGGTTAAAGGCTAGTTTATAAGCTTATAAGGTTATGAGTTTAATTAGGAATTAGGAATGATTGCGTTTTTTCAAAATGCAAAAACAAGATTTATATTTTTTTATTATTCCTCATTTCTCATTCCTCATTCCTCATTTCTCATTCCCCGCTTAGCTTTTTATAAGCTTCGACCACTCGCCTAAACCTTTCTTCGGCTTCTTTATCGCCACCGGTTTTGTCGGGGTGGTATTGCTTTACAAGCTCGCGATATTTGCGCTTGATTTTGTCTTTGGTTAAAGGTGGAGTAAGGCCCAAAATATGCATTGCCTGCTCGGTCTCTTTGTCCATTTTGGGAGCGGCTTGCCCGACGCCTTTTGCCGCGCCTAAAATCCCCAAAGGGTCGTCAATTTTAGCCTTTTTACCGAATGCCCAAGTCGGCCTTTGCCACACGGTATCCTCGCGAATGGTGCGCTCGATATCGTCCACGGACATATCTTTGTAATAGTCCCAATTTTTATTGTATTCGGCGGCGTGTTCGGGACAAAAGTGATAGTATTCTTTAAGCGTCCTGTCTTTCGGCGCACGACAAGACCCTTCCTTTTCGCACCCTTTAACATCACAAGGAGGGAACACTTCCTTTGGCTTTTTTACCCGATACGACCGTCTCATTTTAAAAGCATTTCATCAATCGCCGTAATGACGCGCTCGGCGGTAGCGGCGGCGTTTTCCTCTCTGCTTTGGATAACGACATCGGCACCGGCATAGACCGGCTCGCCGAGCTTAATCCAAGCATCAATAGCGGCTTTAAGGTCATCGGGATTACCGGGAACATTCGGACGCCGCTTGCGCCCTTTAAGTCGCGAAAAAAGCACTTTGGCATCGGCTTTAAGCCACACGGTTATGGCTTTTTCCTTAGCGAGCGCGCGCGTCTCGGCGTTAAGATAAGACCCCCCGCCCGACGACAGCACGCACGCTCCGCCATTTAACAATCGCCGCAACACGCGCCTTTCACAATCGCGAAACTCGGCCTCGCCATACATCTCGAAAAAGTCTTTAACCGAGCACCCTGCCGCCTTTTCAACTTCGGCATCGGAATCCACGAAAGGCAATCCGTAATGCTTCGCCAAAGACCGCCCTACCGAACTTTTCCCGCTTCCCATAATACCGACTATCATAATTATTTTATCAGGTTTAGCGGACAATTTTTGCATCTCCGAAGCGTGTTGATGTTTAATTTCATTCGGCGTAAAATCTACATATCTTTAACTGATAACACAAGAGGCAGATATGAAAAAAAGACGCATTTCGGGAAAAAAGATCGGCGCCATTGTCATTTTAATTACTTTTCTTTTCGCGCTGGTTTACACGGTCACCTTTGATATAGAGGTGGAAACCGAGACCATAGAAAAGAACATCACTCGCCAGGTTCTCACCGGCAACTAGCACGCCATGCACCACCTTGAATCCTTTTTAGACATGATGCGAGCGGAAAAAGGCGCCGGCGCTAACACGATTGCCGCTTATCGCAGGGATATAGAGGACTTTACCGCCTTTCTTTCGGGCAGAAAAAAGACTCTGCCCCAAGCAAGGCGTGCCGATATAGAGGGCTATATTGCCTCGCTTGACAGTGCTGGCATGTCGCCCAAAACCTGCAGTCGCCGCCTTTCCGCGATAAGGGAGCTTTACCGCTTTTTATTCTCCGAAAATCTTATAAAAGAGAACCCTGCCGACAATATTGAAGGGGCAAAGCAAGGCAAATCCCTTCCCAAATATCTGTCCGAAGACGAAGTTACAAGGCTGATAGAAACCGCGCGCGCTCTGCCTTCAAAAACGCACATTAAGACCACTGCGATTGTCGAGATTTTATACGCGACGGGCATGCGCGTATCGGAACTTTGCGCCCTGCCGCTCGCCAGCGTGATAAAGGGCTATGGCAGTATCACCGTCCTCGGCAAAGGCAGAAAAGAGCGCCTTGTCCCCTTAAATCCGAACGCTTTGGAAGCGATAAACACATGGCTGAAAGAGCGTGAAAAACTTTTAAAAAAAGGCCGCGATTCCAAATGGCTTTTTCCCTCGTTTGCAAAGGAAGGACACATAACGCGCGACGCTTGCTTTAAAATGCTTAAAGAGCTTGCGGTAGCGGCAGGCATTTCGCCTTCAAAAGTATCGCCCCATGTTTTGCGGCACTCTTTTGCCAGCCACTTGATTGCACACGATGCGGACCTGCGCTCGGTAGGCATGATGCTGGGGCATTCGGATATTGCTACGACCGAGATTTACACGCACATTCTGCCCGACAGATTAAAGGACCTTGTTAACACCTCCCACCCCTTGGCGCACATAAAGAAGAAGTAAGGTTTAAGGTTTTAACTTTGCTCCAGGGACGAAGTCCCTTTCATTCCTCATTCCTCATTCCTCATTACCTTTAACCCTTTCTTGCTTTTTTGGGGCGTTTAGTATATACTCCCCCGCGATATGCGAACGCTTAATTTATACATAATGAAGCAAATTGTGGTGGGATTGCTGCTGGTCCTTACGGTTATGCTGGCAATTGTTTGGCTTACCCAGTCGCTGCGGCTGATTGACATGATAGTGACAAAAGGGCTTTCTGTCTGGCTGTTTATAAGGCTTACGGCGCTTTTACTTCCTAACTTTCTGGTAATTTTGCTGCCGATAGCACTGTTTGCCGTCTGTCTTTTCATATACAACCGCATGAGCACGGATAAGGAGCTTGCCGTCACCGGCAGCGCGGGTCTTCACCCTTTGCGAATCGCCGAGCCGGCCATAATCATCGGCATAGTCCTTGCGCTTTTATCCTATGTGATGACCTTCAAGCTGGTGCCGGAGTCGGTTATCGACTTTAAAGAACTGCAATGGACGATAAAGAACTCCGTCTCGCATGTCCTTTTGCAGGAAGGCGAGTTTAACCAAGTCGGCAAAGGGCTCACCGTTTATGTAAGGAAAAGGGACAGTGACGGGGTGATGTATGGGCTTTTAATCCACGACCAGCGCGAGGGGCGCAAAGAAACGATAATCGCCGAGCGCGGCATGATAACGGGGGACAGCTCCAACATCAAAGCTGTTATAGAAAACGGCTCGCGCCAAGAGCTTGACGCCAAGACGGGGCGCTTTGCGGTTTTGTATTTTGACCGCTACACCATGGACTTCGGCGCGCTTGGCGGTAAAGGCGGCATACGCTCAAAGGACACGCGCGAACTTTCCTTTACCGAGCTCATGTCCGTATTGCACGAAAAGCCTGCCTTTATGATAGAACTAAACAAGCGCTTTGTCCTGCCGCTATATAACATTTGCTTTGCTTTTCTGGCAGTAACATTACTTATAAAGGGGCGCTACAATCGCAAAGGTCAGACCTCAAAAGTTATTGCTTCCGCGCTTTTAATGCTGCTGGTTGAATCCGCCCAGCTCGGCATAGAAAACCTTGCGGCGAAGCACCTTTACCTTATCCCGCTTATGTATTTAAACGCGCTTTTGCCGAGCTTCGTCTGCCTTTACATTCTTTGCTCTAACCGCACGCTCGGAGCAATAAAGAACGGACTTTCCGCACGGCATAAAAAACTTTTAAAGGCGAAAACCTAAGATGCAAAAACCGTCACACCTTTCATACATTTTCCGCCTTTTTCCCTTTGCCTTTTATGCGCTTTGCTCTTTCTCCGCACAGGCAAACAGCGTTTACAGCATGAGCGACTTAACCTTAGATGAAAACAAGCCCATTTCTTTGGAAGCGGATAAAATCACCTATGACGACAACAGCAAAACCGTCGTCGCGTCCGGCAATGTCGTCATCGAGCAGGAGGACACGATACTGAAGTGCGATTCCGTTTCCTATAACACACAAAATAACCTTATCTCGGCAAGCGGCAATGTCTCGCTTTTATCGCCGAGCGGCACGGTGGTTTTCACCGACGAAATGGAAGTAAACGACTCCCTCACCGAAGGCAAAGCCACGGGCGTCAAGATTACTTTAGCGGACAAATCGCGCATGAACGCCGAGGAAGTCACCTATAACGAAGGCAAGACCTCGACCTTAACCAAAGGCAGCTACTCTCCTTGCGACATTTGCGAGGGGGAAGATGCTTTGTGGACCATCCACGCGGACAAAGTGGAAAAGGACGACGAGGAACAAATCTACCGCTATTATGATGCATGGATAGATTTCAAAGGCGTGCCTATACTTTACACTCCGTATTTTTCCCACGCCGATCCCAAAATAAAAAGAAAGACGGGCTTTTTATTCCCGGGCTTCGGCACCGACAGCGAGCTTGGCTTTGAGGTAACGACGCCGTTTTTCTGGGCGATTGACGAGAACCAAAACTTCACCTTCACCCCGCGCTTTATGACCAAGGAAGGCGTCCTGCTTCAAGGCAAATACGAAGGTCTTTTTGACAAAGGCTTTTTAAATATAGGCGGCGCCTTTACCTTTACCGACAAGAAAAAGGACTTTCGCGGTTACTTCACTTCGGACTTTGAATACGACTTTAACAAACACTGGCGCTTAACGGGTGATTTAAACTATGTCTCCGATGACACTTTCATAAAGAAATACGATTTAAGCGACTATAACGAGCCGTGGCTTGAAAACACCATCGCGCTGGAAGGCTTCGGCAAGAAGTCCTACTTCAAGCTTTACGGCACCATGTTTGAGGAGCGCCGCGACGATGTCCCCAACGATTTTTCGCCCAAAGTCATCCCCGCGATGACCTACAGCTACATGGGCTCGCCCACCGAAAAATACGGCCACTTCACCTTTGACAGCTACGCCGGCGTTATCAGGCGTTCCGGCCATGATGTCCCCAGCCTTGCCAAGGGCGTAGAGAAACTTAACACCGAATTCGGCTGGCACTTACCCTATACCGACCCGCTCGGCTCGATATACAAAATTGACGCGACCTTAAGAGCGGACGGCTACTCTGTCCACGACTACTTTGTGAGCTCCAAAGGCAAAGAGTGGTCGGGGGCGACCGGCCGCCTTTTCCCGCAACTGTCGGTTGAATGGCGCTATCCTTTCATCAAGACCGAAGAATCCAGCTATCAGGTAATTGAGCCTATTGCCTCGCTGGTAATTGCTCCGAACGGGTGCAATCCGGAAGAAATTCCGAACGAGGACAGCTTGGATTTTAACTTTGACGAAACCAACTTATTCTCGGCGAACCGCTTTGCCGGCTATGACAGGGTGGAATCCGGCGCGCGCATTAACTATGGCTTGCAGTGGAGTATTTACGGCAATGAAAGTGGTAAGATATCGGCTCTTTTCGGACAAAGCTACCGCCTTAACAAAAGCTCTGCCTTCTCCGAGAACTCGGGGCTTTACGACCGCTCCTCGGACTATGTGGGCAAGCTGGAATTGGCGCTTCCGCAACATGGCTTTTTCATCAACTATCGCTTCCGCTTGGACCACGGCGACTTTGCCCCGCAAAGGAACGAAGTTGACTTTAACTTCAATTTTGATTGGCTGAAACTGTCCGGTTACTACATGAACACCAAAGAAATTATCACCGAATACTCCACCCTTCCCCGTCGGCGCGAGATAGGCTTATACGCATCTGCGAAGCTCAATCAATACTGGTCGCTCGGCGGCTACTGGCAGTATGACCTAATCGGCAGAGGGCAACCGATTGAATGGGGCGGCTCGCTTTCTTACGAGGACGAATGCTTCGGCGTAACCGCCAGCGTCAAGCGCGAATACACCAGCGACCGCGATTACAAAGGCGGCACTTCATTCCTTTTGTTATTCAACTTCAAAACATTAGGTATGGTAAAGGCGACCGAAATGTGATAGCTGTTTAGGACTACAATCTGTTAGGGCAACTTTTAAAAAATGATGACAACCATGAACAAGAAATTATTGGCTTTTACCTGCTTTGCGCTCTGCCTTTTTATCGGCTTTGACGCCCTTTGCGCGAGTAAAAAGGCCGCCAAGGCAAAGGCGCCCGCACCCGCACCGGTAAACATTGTCGCGACTGTGGGCCCCGACGCAATTTCCGACTATGATTTAGCCATGCGCATACGCTTTGTTATGGAGTCATCGTCAATTCCCGACACCGAGGAAAACCGCGCGGACTTTAGGAATCAGATTTTGGATATGATGATTGACGAGCTTTTAAAAAAGCAAGAGGCGAAGCGCAGCGGCATAGAGAACACCGCCACGGAAATAGATGACGCCATCGGCAGAATAGAGGCGCAGAACAACCTCGCTCCCGGCGATCTTAAAAAGCAATTACAGAACATGGGCGTTACTTACGACACTCTTCGCTCGCAAGTTGACGCGGACCTTTTGTGGCTGAAATATGTGCACAGGGTGCTTTGGGGAAGCGTCAATATCTCGGACGCCGAAGTAAAAGAAAAGCTTGCCGAGTATTCTTCTGCCGCAGACAAAACGGCCTATAACATCTCCGAGATTTTTCTGCCTGTTTCCGACTACACCAAGGACGCCGAGGTTTATAAGACCGCCCTTGATATCCTGAAAGCACTTGAAGAAGGCTCGGACTTCCCCTCGCTCGCGCGCCAGTTTTCCGAAAGCGCCAGTGCGGAAAAGGGCGGCGACATGGGCTGGGTGACCGAAGGCTCTTTGGATAAATCGCTGGAGGACGGAATCGCTCTTTTATCCGCGGGGCAAATCTCTTTGCCGATAAAGACTTCCGCGGGCTACCACATCATTTTGCTAAAAGACAAAAGGCTTTCCAGCACCGCCAAGCAGTTTGAATTGGCAAAGGTGACCGTCCCCACCTCGTATAAGGAAAAGAACCCCGAGTTCATCACCGAGCTTCTGGCACAAAAAACCTGCCCCTCCTTTATAGAGCTTGGTAAAAAGGCAAGCTCTGAAGGCTCGGGCTCGCTTGGCGTTTCGCTTCTTTCCGCTCTGCCCGACAGCATTAAAGCTCTGCTTGAAAATGTTAAAGAGGGCGCAATCTCCGCCCCTCTTTCCTCGGACGAAAAGGACATCTTTTTCATGGTGTGTAAGGATTTAACGGGCAAGGCGGACAACCTTGCCGTCCCCTCCGCGGACAAAGTAAAACAAATGCTGGAAGCCGCAAAAGCTGACATGCTCGCCCGCCGCAAACTTCGCGAGTTAAGGCGCAACATCATCATTGAAAAGCGCTCTTAAAAAATGTCCGCCGCCACTGCCACATCTGCCGCCGAAAGTAGCCCCATCGCCTCGCTCCCGCCGCTTAAAAGCGTCATTGCGAAATACGACCTTTTGCCAAAGAAAAGCCTGGGGCAAAACTTTATCCTTGATTCGCTCATTTTAGACGACATCGTCCGCGCGGCGGGCTCTGTCACCGCAGGCACCACCATTGAAGTAGGACCCGGACCCGGCGGGCTCACTCGCGCCATTTTAAAAGCGGGCGCAAGTAATGTTATAGTAATAGAAAAAGACGATCGCTGTATTTTGGCATTAAATGAAATAAAAGAATCACTTAGCAAAGATTCTGCAAATATAACCATAATAAACGACGACGCTTTAAAAGTAAAAACCGAAACGCTCGGTACCGAACCGCGCCGCGTTATTGCAAATCTGCCCTATAATATAGCGACAGTCCTTTTAATGCATTGGCTAAGGCACATTACATCTTTTTCCTCTCTCACTTTAATGTTCCAAAAAGAGGTCGCGGACAGGATTGTTGCCACCGCAGGCACTCGCGCTTACGGGCGCTTAAGCGTAATGACCGCCGCCTTTGCCGATGCGAGTATAAAGATGATTTTGCCGCCTTCGGCCTTCACTCCCGCGCCTAAAGTCACCTCGGCGCTGGTGCACTTTACACCCAAAAAAGACTTTCCGCCCGTGGATTTTGACTCTTTGGAAACCGTGGCGAAAGTCGCCTTTAATCAGCGGCGCAAGATGCTTCGCTCGTCGCTGAAACCGCTTGGCGATGCAGCGAAAATATGCGAAGCTGCGGGCATAGCATCCGACCTTCGCGCTGAGAACTTATCGGTTGCGGACTTCATAAAAATAGCATTGTTTTTGAAAGGATAAACAAGTGGATATTTTAATCGTCCCCATGATTCAAGTCTTGATTCTGATAATATCGATTTACAACATGATAGTCATCGCCGCGGTCGTTTTTGACTGGCTGAAATTGCTTGGCATTCTGGATATGAGAAACCGCTATGTCCTAAAGGTAGGCACGGTTTTGTCGCTTTTGACATATCCGGTTTTGTCGCGCATAAGCAAAGTTATAAGGCCCATAGGCGGCATTGACTTTTCACCTTTTGTGCTGATTTTAGGACTGATTTTTATAGAGGAGGTTTTAGCGCGCCTTGCTTACAAGTTGTCCTGAGCCACCAGAGCCGGCATTTTTAACCCGCACCGCGAGCGGCGTAAAGTTATTCGTCCGCGTCACACCGAAGTCGTCCAAGAACTCTCTTGGCGAAACTTTCACGGACGCCGACGGCAAGTGCTATTTAAAAGTCGCGGTAAGCGCCCCGCCCGCAGACGGTGCCGCAAACGCTGCCCTTATAAAGACTCTGGCGAAAACCTTCGCCCTGCCGCCCGGCGCTTTTTCCATAATCTCTGGACTTTCGTCGCGCAAAAAAGTAGTCTTAATAACAGGTGACGACAAAGTTTTAAGGAATGCGATATGCGCAAAGCTATAGTTATGAACGGAAAGGCTCTTGCCGAAAAATGTCTTGGCGAGACAAGGGACGAGATAGCCGCGCTTAAGATAAAGCCGACTCTCGCCATTGTGCTAGTAGGTGATGACCCCGCCAGCGCGATATATGTCCGCAACAAAGACAAAAAGGCAAAGCTTGTCGGCATAGCGACAAAACTTTACCGCTTGCCCGAGGACACTTCGGAAAAAAAGCTGCTCAAGCTCGTGACGAAGCTCAGCAAAAGCCGCAAGATAAACGGCGTCTTGGTGCAACTTCCCCTGCCCGACCACATCGACACGGCAAAAATTATTGCCGCCATTAACCCTTTAAAAGATGTTGACGGCTTTACGCCCGAAAACATCGGCAACCTCGCCATAAAAAAGGACTGCCTGACGCCCTGCACACCGCTTGGCTGCATAAAACTTTTAAAGACGGTAGAACCTAATCTGGCTGGACTAAAAGCCGTTGTTATCGGTCGGTCGCAAATCGTCGGCCGCCCGCTTGCACAAATGCTTTTGAACGAGGACTGCACCGTTACGATAGCGCATAGAAAGACACAAAACCTACCCGAGCTCTGCCTAACTGCGGACATTTTAGCGGTCGCTTGCGGTTGTCCACAAATGGTGCGCGGTAGCTGGCTGAAAGACGACGCAATAGTCCTTGATATCGGCATATCCTATGACAAAGACCGCAAAATATCCGGCGATGTCGTTTTTGATGAGGCGCTTAAAAAAGTAAAAGCAATCACCCCCGTCCCCGGTGGCATAGGACCTATGACCATCGCGATGCTGATGGCGAACACCCTAAAGGCCTACAAGCTCCAACACCCCAAAAAGTTTAAAGTTTAAGGTTTAAGGGTTAAGGTTAGTTTATAAGCTTATAAGGTGATAAGTTTAATTAGGAATTAGGAATTAGAAATGATTGCGTTTTTGCAAAATGCAAAAACAAGATTTTTATTTGCCTTAACCCTTAACCTTCTACCGTGATACAAGGACGAGCAATTTTTTAGCAAGAGAATAGAAATCCAAAGAAAATGCTGTGCTACGCAGTTGCGCGCGAGCGAAGTGTACAAAAAACGTACACGAGCAAGCGTAAAACAAGTATGACAGCGTTTTATTTGGATTTATGGTAGGCGACTACGGATTCGAACCGCAGACCCTCTCGGTGTAAACGAGATGCTCTAACCAGCTGAGCTAGTCGCCCACAGAAGTAAAAAGCCTTGCGTTAAAAACAAGGTAGCGGCACTTATAGCACCGCTACCCTGATTTAGCAAGATATAATTATTATTTCTTGTTAACAGCGTCCTTAAGACCTTTACCAGCTTTAAACTTAGGTTGTTTAGAAGCAGGGATTTTGATCTTTGCGCCAGTGCGGGGGTTACGACCTTCGGTAGCGGCACGGCTGGCAACGCTAAAAGTACCAAAGCCTACCAAACGAACTTCGTCACCTTTCTTAAGAGCACCGGTTACAACACCGACGAAAGCGTCAATAGCCTTCACGGTATCAGTCTTGGAAAAACCGGCTTTCTTTGCAACTTCTGCAATCAAATCATTCTTGTTCATATTAGGACTCCCATATTTATAATTAAGAAATAACAGTTACGGTTCAAGAGAACCACACGCAAACCATCTAAACCGTATTTCTTCCCATCGTCAACAAAAAAACGACAGCGCGCCTTGATTTTTTCACTTTTTTTTCATTTTTTTATGGTAGCGCCGCCGATTCGCACCGCCTCCGGCCGCTCTTTTCCTTAAAAATGGCGTAATATCAATATGATAAAAAAAGAGAAAAGAAAAACAGGGCCTAGTGCACTTGACGCGGAGTCGGAGCTACATTTTTAGCGGATAAAGCCGCTTCGGCCGCATGCTTTTCTTTTAAAAAGGCTTGTTCCTCTTCCCACTGCTCGGGGGATATGGGAGAAGGCAGCTTCACCAAGGCGACTTTAAGCACATCTTCCGCCTTGGCAAAAGATATAATTTCCAAGGCTTCCTTGACATTTTCGGGTATCTCCGCCAAATCCTTTTCGTTATCCTTGGGAATAATGACGGTTTTGATGCCGCCGCGCATTGCCGCCAGCAGCTTTTCCTTAAGCCCGCCGATAGGCAGAATACGCCCGATAAGGGTAATTTCACCGGTCATAGCGACATCTTTGCGCACCGGAATACCGGTAATCGCGGACACAAGAGCGGTGAACATTGCCACACCGGCAGAAGGTCCGTCCTTTGGCACGGCACCCTCGGGCACATGAACATGCATGTCATGCTTTTCAAAGAAGCTGGGACGAATTCCGAACTGCAAAGCGTGCGAGCGAACATAGGACCACGCCGCCTCGATAGATTCCTTCATCACATCACCAAGGTGTCCGGTCAAGGTAATCTTGCCCTTTCCTTCCATCGCCAGCGCCTCAATGGAAAGGATATCGCCGCCGACTTCCGTCCACGCCAAGCCGGTCACCACGCCCGCCAAATCCTCTTTACCCGCAATGCCGAAGTTATACTTTGGCACGCCGGCATACTTTTCCAAGTTCTTGCGCGTTACTTTGATACAATCGGGCTTGCCCTCGCCATCGGTCATCAACTCTTTCGCCGCTTTGCGCATAAGCGAAGCAATCTCGCGCTCTAAATTGCGCACGCCCGCTTCGGCGGTATAGCGGCGGATAAGCTGACGCAAAGCATCGTCGCTGATGCTCCATTCCTTCTTTAAAAGCCCTGTTGCCGTGCGTTGCTTGGGAATAAGGTGGTGCTTGGCAATCTCAACCTTTTCGTCCTCGGTATATCCGGAAAGGCGGATAACCTCCATTCTATCCATCAAAGGTCGCGGTATATCCAAAGTATTCGCGGTAGTGATAAACAGCACATCGGACAAGTCATAATCAACCTCTAAATAGTGGTCGTTAAAGGCATTGTTCTGCTCGGGGTCCAGCACTTCAAGCAAAGCCGAAGAAGGGTCGCCGCGCCAATCCGCGCCGATTTTATCCACTTCGTCCAATAAGAACAAAGGATTAGCCGTCTTGGCCTTTTTCATGCCCTGGATAATTTTACCGGGCTGCGACCCGATATAGGTGCGCCGATGCCCGCGGATTTCCGCTTCGTCGCGCATACCGCCCAAGGACACGCGCACGAACTCGCGCCCCGTCGCTTTGGCAATAGACTGCCCCAGCGAGGTTTTCCCCACGCCCGGAGGACCGACCAAGCACAATATCGGGCCTTTTATCTTTCCGGTTTTCTTATGCACGGCAAGGTATTCCAAGATGCGCTCTTTAACTTTATCAAGCCCGTAGTGGTCGTGATTAAGCACCTTTTCCGCCGCTTTTATATCGGTTTTAATTTTGCTTTTCTTGCCCCAAGGCACACTTAAAAGCCAATCCAAATAATTCCTGACGACCGTTGCTTCGGGCGATGACAGGTTCATTTTCTTCAGCTTTTTAAGCTCGGACTCGGCCTTTTCCTTTGCTTCGGGCGAAAGCTTGATTGCATCTATTTTCTTTTTAATATCCTCAAGCTCGGACAAGTCGTCCAGCTCACCCAGCTCGGTTTGAATGGCTTTTATCTGCTCATTTAAATAGTATTCGCGCTGGTTTTTATCCATCTGATCTTTGACGCGCCGTCTTATTTTCTTTTCAACGCACAAGATGCCTATTTCCGTCTCTAAAAAAGAGAACAAGAGCTCCATTCGGTATTCAATATCGCCGGCTTCCAAAAGCCTTTGCTTATCGACATTTTTAACCCCGAGATGCGCGGCAATGACATCGGCGATTTTGCTTTCGTCCTCGGTTTGCGAAATAGTTATCATTGCCTCGGGAGGAATGCGCCGATTAAGCCTGACATACTCTTCAAAGCGCGCCACCACCGCCCGTGTCATTGCGATATGCTTATTTCCGGCATGTATCTCCTCTTTAACGGGAGCGGTTTGCGCCTCTAAAAAAGGCTTATCGGTATTAAAGCTTTTAATGCGCGCGCGGCGAACCCCCTCAACCAGCACCTTAACCGTCCCGTCGGCAAGCTTTATAAACTGTAAGATATTTGCCACTGTCCCGACCGAATACAAATCGGCCTCGGCGGGATCATCTACATCGGGATTTACCTGTGCCACC
Source organism: uncultured Pseudomonadota bacterium (assembly GCA_902783675.1). Classification (GTDB taxonomy): domain Bacteria; phylum Pseudomonadota; class Alphaproteobacteria; order CACZRW01; family CACZRW01; genus CACZRW01. The sequence goes on from CACZRW010000024.1 coordinate 13,293, forward strand.
AGCAAAATCTGATCACCGATAGCCACCCCCTCTTCCAAAGCGAGGATAGAGCTTTTTCTGCCGACAAAAAGCGGCACGACCATGTGCGGGAACACGATGATATCCCTAAGCGGCAAAATAGGGAAAGTGTGGAATTCGGCCAAAATATCTTCCTTTTTAAGCGTCATCCGGCCTTCCCTTTTTTATCTTCGGCAAATATCAGCAAAGGAGCGGTATCGCCCTTCACCACCTGCTCATTTATAACGACTTCTTTAAGACCTTTTTGGGTCGGAATGCTAAACATGCTTTCAAGCAGCAACTCCTCCAAAATGGCTCGAAGCCCGCGTGCGCCGGTCTTGCGCTTAATCGCTTTTTTGGCAATTGCCTGCAAAGCCTCGTTTGTAAAGCTCAGCTTGATGTTATCAAATCCGAACAAGGCCTGATATTGCTTGATAAGGGCATTTTTAGGCTCGGTCAAAATCTTGATAAGAGCGGCTTCGTCCAGCTCGTTTAAGTAAGTCACCACAGGCAATCTGCCCACGAACTCGGGGATAAGCCCGAATTTCAATAAATCCTCGGGCTCAAGCTTTTGCATAAGCTCATCTCTTTTCTCATTGTTAGGAGCTTTAACCTCGGCGCCGAAACCTATGGAAGCGGTATTCATTCTCTGCCCGATTATCTTATCCAAATCGGAAAAAGCTCCGCCGCAAATGAATAAGATGTTAGTGGTATCAACCTGCAAGAACTCTTGCTGCGGGTGCTTGCGCCCCCCTTGCGGCGGCACGGATGCGACCGTCCCCTCTATAATCTTCAAAAGCGCTTGCTGCACGCCTTCGCCCGACACATCGCGAGTAATCGAAGGGTTATCGGACTTGCGCGAAATCTTATCAATCTCATCGATATAGACGATACCGCGTTGGGCTTTTTCAACATTATAATCGGCGGCTTGCAACAGCTTTAAGATGATATTTTCAACATCTTCGCCGACATACCCCGCCTCGGTAAGCGTCGTGGCGTCCGCCATGGCAAACGGCACATCCAGAACCTTTGCCAGCGTCCGTGCCAAAAGAGTTTTGCCCGACCCCGTAGGACCGATAAGCAGGATATTTGACTTTGCCAGCTCAACGGCATCACTTGCACTGCCGATTTGGTTAAGGCGCTTATAGTGGTTGTAAACCGCAACCGCCAAGACCTTTTTGGCATGCTCTTGCCCGATGACATAGTCGTCCAAAGTTGCCTTTATAAAAGCGGGAGTAATGTCCTTGCCTTTGCCTTCCGCTTCGGCGGCTTTATGCTCTTCGGCGATAATGTTAGAACATAAAGAAATGCACTCATCGCAAATGAACACCGAAGGTCCGGCGATAAGCTTACGCACCTCGTGCTGACTTTTACCGCAAAACGAGCAGTAAAAAGTCCCCGTGCTTCCCGTGTCTTTTTTCTTAGCCATAAGTCACCTCTTCTTTATATTCTTTCCTTTTCGCCGCACCCTTTGGCTCTTTGCCCTTATCTTACTCTTTTTTATCAGTATCGCGCGATATAACAACTTTATCTATAAGACCGAACTTCAAAGCCTCCTCGGGAGTCATATAATTATCCCTGTCCATAGCTTTTTCAATCACATCTAAAGGCTGACCCGTCTTTTCGGCATACATTTGATTAAGTTTCGCACGCAAAGCAAGTATCTCCTTGGCTTGGATTTCAATATCCGCCGCCTGCCCTTTAAAGCCGCCGGACGGCTGATGTATCATGATTCTGGCATTAGGCAGAGCGAACCTTTTGCCCTTTGCGCCCGCCATTAAAAGGAACGAGCCCATGGACGCCGCCTGCCCTATGCACAAAGTCTGCACATCACACTTGATATAGTTCATGGTATCAAAGATTGCCAGCCCCGAAGAAACGACTCCGCCGGGAGAGTTGATATAGAAGGAAATATCCTTATCGGGATTTTCGGATTCCAAGAATAAAAGTTGTGCACAGATAAGCGCTGCCGACTCGTCATTTACTTCGCCGGTCAAGAACACTATCCGCTCTTTCAAAAGGCGCGAGAAAATATCAAACGAGCGCTCTCCTCTGCTGGTTTGTTCAACCACCATGGGAACCAGACTATTCATCACAGCATCAACTTTTTCCATTTCAGTCTCCTACTTTTTGGAAGATTTTTCCTTCTTGGCATCGATATCATCATACCATGTCCACAGCTTTTCGGACGAGACTTCCTCGGGCTCCAAAGTTACCTTAGAGATGATATGCTCAACGACCTTACCTTCAAACACACCGGCATTAATCGACTCGCGGAATCCGGCGTTTTTCTGATAGTATTCAAACAACGCTTTTTCCTGACCGGGGAAGTTTCTTGCCTCGGCAATAAGAGCGCGGTTAATATCTGCGGCATTAGGCTGCACCTTTTCCTTTTTACCGATTTCGGTAAGCAAAAGGCCAAGGCGCACTCTGCGATTTGCAATATCCTCGTATTCGGCTTTGTCCTTATCGGTAAGCTTTTCCTTTTTGGCCTTAGCCTCTTTTTCGGCAGAAGCCCAAATTGCGTCAAACTCCCTTTTCACCATGGACTCGGGAACTTCGAACTTATACATATCGGCCAAAGCGTCCAAAAGCCCGCGCTTTAAGTGGCTTTGGGTAGCGGATTCGAACTCTCTTTCCATTTCGGTTTTGATAAGCTCTTTAAGCTCTTTCAAAGTCTTTTTTCCGAACTTTTTCGCAAGCTCGTCATCGACCTCGGCCTTCTCATATTTTTGAATTTCTTTGACCTTGACTTTGAAAACGGCGTCCTTACCGGCTAAGTCTTTGGCGGCGTATTCTTTTGGGAAAGCAACCTTGACATCGACATCATCACCGGCATTTTTACCGATTAGCTGGTCTTCAAATCCGGGGATAAAGGAATTAGAGCCAAGCTCCAAAGGATAATCCTTGCCCTTGCCGCCCGCGAAAGCTTTGTCATCAATAAAGCCTTCAAAATCGATTAAAGCGACATCGCCCTTTTTAAGCGCGCGCTTTTCAGCGACTTTAACGGTCTTTCTCTGCCCTTCGGCAAGGCGCTTTACTTCCTTTTCCACTTCGGCATCGGTAACTTTTGCAAAGGGCTTTTTGAGCTTTATTTTAGCGAAATCGGCCGCGGGAACCTCGGGCATAATTTCAAGCTTTAAAGAAAACTCCAAGTCCTTGCCTTCATCAAAGACTTTTATATCCACTTCGGGACGCATTGCCGGCGATATTTTCTTTTCGGCATACAAGTCATTGATAGAAGCATTAAGAACCTCGTCCAGCACTTCTGCCAAAGCGCTTTTGCCGTATCTTGCTTTAACCACGGCGGCGGGGACTTTCCCCGGACGGAAGCCGTCGACTTTCACCTTTGAGCCGAGCTCGCTAAGCTTAGCATCGTATTGCTCGGTGATTTTTTTCGCCTCGACGACAATGTCATATTCTCTTTTTAATTTTTCATTTTTCTTTTCTGTAATTTTCATTTTGTTAAACCTTAAACTTTAAACCGTAAACCCTAACCCTTTTTGGTACGGGTGAAGGGACTCGAACCCCCAAGGCTCTCGCCACCAGAACCTAAATCTGGCGTGTTTACCAATTCCACCACACCCGCAAAAGGCTCCCTTTAAGATAAGGGGAGAGATTGTATAGCACAAAACAAAGCCGAACGGCAAGAGAAAGTTAGATTTTCAATGAGGAATGAGAAATGAGGAGTGAGAAATGAGAAATTAGAAATGG
>CACZRW010000025.1 GCA_902783675.1 uncultured Pseudomonadota bacterium
TGTTGGAAATTATATCCCGCGCCGCCAAGTTACAAAAATAAAACCGTTAGGAATCACTTTGTAATTACAACTTTTGTTTTATTAAAAGCGTTTTGCGGGAATCACTTTGTAATTACTTTTTCGCCAGTCTGCAAATATTCAAAAGCGCCGCAGAGCATACGGTTTTTGGGACATTGCCCGAGGTTTTGCACTCTATTTCCGTATCAATAAGATAGCGCAGCACGCGTTCAATTTTTGCACTGTTCCAAAGGCGTAGTTGCGCCCGAAAAGCATCTTCCTTTTTAAAATGCACGGGCGGGTAAAGATATTTTGCCGCCTCAAAATAGCTGGCGCCGTTCGCAATCCGTGCCACGGTAAGATGCAACCGCTGGAAATGATACATCGCCGCCCGCACAATCGCCACCGCGGCATTGTCATCTTCGGCGAAAATCCTTGCCATCACCTTGTCCAGCGCGGCAAAGTTCCCGTCCGCCAGCGCATAAACCAAATCGTCCATAGACGCCGCCGAGCCGTCCCCGACGATACTTTGGGCCATTTCGGCGGTAATATTTTCCTCGTCTCCGGCAAAGGTTATGAGCTTTTGTATCTCGGACCGCGTCAGCCCCCTGTCCGCGCCCAAATTATCCGCCAGCCACGAAACCGTAGCGAAATCCGCCGTTTTCCCTGCTTTTTTAATATCTGCCGCGATAATTGACCGCAAAGCTTCTTTATCATCGGCATAAGCCGCATAGGCCGCCATTTTCTCCGAGCTTTCCGCCAGTTTGCGCAGTTTAGAAGCTTTGGTAAGATTCCCCGCGTTCAATACCACAAACGAATCCCCGTCATACTTGTCCAAGAACAAAGAAAGCGGCTCTACCACACTTTCGTCCGCGCCATCCACCTTGACCAGCCGCCGCCCGCCCATAAGCGAGATTGCCGCTGCTTCGTCATATAGAGCTGATGCATTTCCTTTTAGATTCAAGGGGGTAAGTTCTGCCACCCGAAAGGCGTCCGTCAAGTCCGGCACAATCATTTGCGCCACCTTAAAGAAAATCTCGCGGATTGCCCCTTCGTCCTGGCCGAACACGAGAAAGGCCTTTATCTGCGGATTAGGCTTGGTATAAAAAGCCTCAAGTTGAGAGTTATTAAACTTCATCTAACCCGCATTCTCCTTTCGGTTTTTTGCTATTTTTCGTCATTAAGCAGACGCTTTTTAAGAAAGGCGGTCACCCTAAGCGCGATATTCTGCGACAGTTGCAAAATAATTTGCCGCTCCACCGCCGCTTTAGTGGTAACGGTGCTGTATCCGCTTTGCAAAACATTATAACTGGACTGCGCAAATGCCGAGTCCTTAATCAGCACTTCGTCGCCTTTTTTCAAAGTATAATAAGCGGTATAGCCGACAGTAATGCGTGTCGGCACACTGTCCTCACGAATACCCTGCTCACTGTAGAGCGTCCGCTTATTTACCACGGTTAAGGTGTATTCCTTTGCGCTTGTCACCCGCGGCGAGAACTGCGCCACAAGGTTTTGCCGCATAATCTGCCCCAGCCGGTCGGCAATCGGCTCGACATAGATTTTAGAGGTCTCGGCGATAACTTCTTTATCTTCGCTGGGCAAAATCCCGCTGTCCTTGGTTGCATAAAGCGGCGTAAATCCGCACGCGGTAAGCGCCCCAACCAAAAGCAGACAAAGCCCTAACTTATACACGATAAACCCCTTTATTTCTGCGGAGTCTGCGCGATTCTAAGCTCTCTTGCGCGAACCAAAATCGCATCTTCCATGGCGGTAGCGGTCTTAGGCGGCAAAGCCACCTCAACCCACGCGCCTTTATTATTCATTTCCTGCTTGAAAACCGTAACTTTAATACCGTCCGCACGCAAAGACTTAGTCATGATAAAGGCGTTCACCTTGAACCGTTCCTTAGGCGTTTCGGGCGGAGTATACCAGTCCGTAATAATCACACCGCCGAAAGGATCCGCCGATGCAAGCGGCATAAAAGCAAGCGTATCCAAGGAAGCGCGCCATAAATAGCTGTTCACTCCGATACCGACGCCGGCGGAGTCTTTGTCTTTTTTATTACCGCCGAACAAAGTAAATCCTTCGCTGCCGAAAATGGAATCCGGCTTTTTTCCCGAGGTCGAATACTTGTTATTACCGATATATTCGGGATAAGAGTACTCTACATCTGCGTCCGAAGCACAACCGCACATGCCGCTGCACAAACCCAAAACCACCAAAGTCGTCGGAATAATTTTTGTAAAAGTCATAATTTTTCCTTTTAAAAGTAATCCAATTGCTAGAGAATAAGAAAAATCTCTAAAAGAAGCAAGAATTAGTTGGAAAATGAAGGAAACAAAAAACCATGACTTCTCTTGATAACCTGAACGAAATCAAGGCAAAACTAAAAGACCCCCGCCCTGCCATCATGGCGGTAAGTAAACAAAAACCGGTGGAGGCTATAACCCCTTTACTTGACGCGGGGCACCGCCTTTTCGGGGAAAACCGCGTTTCCGAGGCGCTTGAAAAATGGCAGGGCTTAAAGGAA
>CACZRW010000026.1 GCA_902783675.1 uncultured Pseudomonadota bacterium
GTTTTGTGGACCGGGTTAAAGTATTTTCTTTAATACTGATATCTTGAGCCGAAGCTTTGACCAATTCATTACATAATACGCTGTTGATTACGGGAACTTATTGCTTTTGCGAGCGTTTCCTTATCAAAATGAACTAAAGCATACTCAAATTCTTCATCGTTCATAGAACGTCCATTATCAGCAATAAGCAAATCTTGTTTAATCTCGGGGTGCTTTGCCACTATTTCTTTTAAATGTGGGCGCAAATGCTTCATGCAAGTTCTGTAAGTATAAAGTTTATATTCAGAATCTTTTCCTTGAACGGCTACATCAAAAACCTGTTCGGCCAAATCCGGATTTGCTTCGACGATGTCACTTAAAACGAAGTAGGCGTGTCTTAAAGAAAGTCCATCATTCTTATCCGATTGTGCGGTAGTTTTAAAGGTATCAAGAACCTGCTTGGCTAATGTCGGAACGGTTATGACGATGTCACCTAAGGCTTCGTAGGCCCAACTTAAAGAACTCCAATCATTCTTATCCAATTGCAAGGCAGCGGTAATTGTGGCAAAGGCCTGTTTGGTCAGTGTCGGATTTGCCTTAGCGATTTCTCCTAACGTAGAGTAGGCTCCGCATAAAGGATATTCCTCATTCTTATCCAATTGCAAGGCAATGTTGAACATATCAAAAACCTGTTTGGCTAAGGTTGGGTGGGCCCTGACGATGTCACCTAAAGCAAAGTAGGGGACCCCTGAGGAATTCCGATCATTTTTATCCGATTGTAGGGTAGCCTTAAATGTATCAAGAACCTGTTTGACTAAAGTCGGGTCAGCTACGATGATGTTGCCTAAAGTATAGTAGGCTCCGCGTAAAGAAGACCCCTCATTTTTATCTGATTGTAAGGCAATGTTAACCGTGGTAAAGACCTGTTCGGCCAAAGCCGGATTTGCTTCGACGATGTCGCTTAAAGCCCAGTAGGCTGTTCTTAAAGAGGGTTCATTGTTCCTATCCGATTGTAAGGTAGTTTTAAAAGTATCAAGAACCTGCTTGGTTAATGTTGGGTCTACTTTGGCGATTTCACTTAAAACAATGCAAGCACTATGTAAAGAATCTCCATTATTTTTGTCCGATTGCAGGGCAGTCTTAAATGTATCAAAAACCTGTTCGGCCAAATCCGGATTTGCTTCGGCGGTTTGACCTAAGGCACAGTAGGCTCCTATTAAAGTATCTTCATCATTTTTATCCGATTGCAGGGCGATTTTGAATGCATCAAAAGCCTGCTCGACTAAGGTCGGATCTGCTCTGACGATGTCACGTAAATAATGGTAGGCTTCTTCCAAAAAATTTTGGTCATATTCATTCGATTGTAAGGCAGTATTAAAAGCACCAAGAATCTGCTCGGCCAATGCCGGATTCGCTTCGATAATGTCACTTAAACTTTCGTAGGCAATTCTTAATGAATCTCCACTGTTTCTATCCGATTGCACAGCGGTTTCAAATGTATCAAGCACCTGCTCGACTAAGGTCGGATCTGCTTCGACGATGTCACTTAAATAATGGTAGGCTATTATTAAAGAAAGTTCACTATTTTTATCCGATTGTATAGCTGTTTTAAATGTACCAAAGACTTGGTCTGCCAGTTCCGGATTTCCCTTAGCAATGTTATGTAAAGTATGATAGGCTTTTTCTAGAAAAATTCCATTACCCTTATCCGATTGTAATTGTGTGGCGATTTCTTTTAATTTTGCTTCGGCTTCAGACATGGTAAACTTTCTTTAAAGGTTAAAAATAATATGACCTTGTGTGGTCGTGAGCTTACTTCAATTTTTGTGTCTAGTCAACTTTTTTGTTGATGTTAATCAAAATGCAGCCGAAGATTATGAGAGCCCCGCCGATGAATTGGTCTGCGGAAAAGGGTTGCTCAAGAAAAATGAATACCATCAGTGCGACTAAAAGCGGAGAAAAATAATCCAGTATGCTGGTCTTTAAAGCGCCTAATTTTTCTACGGCGGCATTCCAGCAAAGATAGGCTATAAGCGCGACACAGGTGCCTACATAAATAAGTGTCAGTATTTCTTTGGCTGTGAAATATAAAATGTGCGGGTGGATTATTTCAAAAATTATAAACAGCGGCAAAAGCAAAAGACTGCCTGCTCCCGCTATCATGGCCAGAAAAACATCGGGGCTTAAGTCCTTGTCCTTTTTGTATTGCAGGAAAGTGTAAACCGAAAAAGCAAAAGTCGCGATTAAAATGAAAATATCTCCCGCATTAAATTGCAGTTCGGTAAGTACCGCCAAGTCGCCTTTGGTGATGATGTAAAGCACTCCGAAAAGCGCGATTAAAATCCCCAAGGACTGCAAGTTGGTTATGACTTTCTTTAGAAAAACAAAGTTTAAAATAACAATGAAAAGAGGTATCGCCGTGCCTATCAAAGCCATGTTGAGCGCGCTGGTCGTATGCCCTGATGTATAAAAGCAAAGATTATCAAAAACCGGAACGGCAAACGCCAATGCCAAAATCAGTTTCCATTGTCTCTTTATGATGCTCCATTCCTTTTTTATCTTTTTAAAAGTGAAAATGAATAAAAATAAAAAGGCAATAAACCAACGGAAAAAAGCAAACTCAACGGGGCTGATGTTGTCCGACATTTCGGTCGCTATTAAAGGGTTAACCGCCCATATGAACATAGCGATAAAGGCAAGAATAACTCCGTAAATAAGGTCTTTGTGTTTGCTGAAAAAAGGTTTCATTTCTGTTTGCTCTTTCTAAAGGAAAAGTTACGGTGAAGAATATAAGTGAGTATGGTCGAGATGCAAAGATACAGCCCTTGGGAAAGTATGGGCCCCAGCATCATAACAATGACCAGAAAGTTCAAAATGGCGGCGTTTACAAAAAACATTTGAATGTAAACAAGCCATGTTTTTAAAAACTCTTTGCCAAGATTGCCACGGCTTTGAAAAACATAATAACGCATAGTTAAAAAAGATACATTTACCGTGATAAGATACTGTGTAATCAGGGCCGCATTATAATTTATTCCGATGATGTGATATATGAAAATAAAGACAAGATAAGCCACTACGGTGTTAAATCCGCCCACTAAAACAAAGCGGATTTTCTCACCGATTTTAAACCATATGTCCTCTATCTTTTTGTAAAGGTTAAGCATTAAAAAGCGACTTATCCATGGCTGTTTCATATTCCATTTTGCGATTGGGCGACAAAATGTTTCTATCAATTACTCCGGTGTTCATGTCGAACTCGGGCATGTTCGGGTGAATCATAACTTCCGCCTCGGTGTATTTGGAAGGGATACGCAAGCCGCGAAGCCTTGTTTTGCTGATCTTGCCGGTGAATAAAACCGAGTAAAAATAGGTCTTGGTCGGGTAGTTTATGAAAAGGCTCAAGAACTTTAAAAGCAGGAACTTTATTAAGCCTCCGTCCCAAAGATAACTCATCGAACTGTTGTGCGAAAAGGTGTTGAAAAAGCGCTCGTTCGTGACGCGAATGCGAGGAATGTTATACTGCTCGGCTATCTTTTTCATTACCGAGAAAATCGCCGGTATCATGTGAATATGGCGGTGTGAGTCGATGTGGTCAATCACGACGCCTTTATCGCGGAGCTTGTCCATCTGGGCAATCGTTTCTATTTCAATTTGCGACTGCAATTCTTTTTTGTGGAAAATAGAAATGAGAAAGAGCCTTAAAAAACCGCCGCGGAACTTGCCGAAAGTGTCCGTTAAGTAAGGCACATCTTCCGCATCGTTGATGGAATGCCCTATCATGATGTTAAGGTGCAAGCCCGTCTTTACATCGGGGTATGCCGTGGCAATGTTAATCGCGTCAATCGAGTGAGTGAGGTTGGTGATGACGCTTATGCTGCGAAGAGCACCGTTCGCGATGGCGTTCGTAACCGCGCGATTAACTCCGTTACTGATGCCGACATCGTCAGCGTTTAGAAAGATTCTTTTATTTGGTTTTAGCATTTTTGGTACTCCTTGTTAAAAATTCGGCAAAGTAAAGCGGGCGTTTTTTGACTTCCATGTGTATCTTGCCAATGTATTCGCCGACTATGCCGAGGACAATAAGTTCGACCGCGCCGATAAAGGTGACGGCGGTCATAATCGTAGCATATCCCGAAGATGGCTTGTTCAAAATGAAATGCTCGGCGATGACATAAATCATAAGACCCGCCGCAAAAAGCGCGGTAAGCACGCCAAGATAAATGGAAAGGCGCAGCGGCTTTACCGAAAACTCGGTGATGCTGTTAATCGCCAGCGCAACGCTTTTGCGTAAGTTGTATTTTGAAGTGCCGGTGTGCCGCTTCGGGGCGACAAAAGACAGCGTGCAAAGATTTTTTTGCGGAACTGCCCAGCTTAAAAGTCCGCGAAAAACCCTGTCCCTTTCGCTAAAGTTTTTAAGGAAGGTGATGTACTTTTTATCCACAAGGCGAAAGTCCGGATTCTTTTCCGGAATCTCGGTCTCGGAGATGAGATTCAGAAACTTGAAAAAGATTTTCGACAGGATTTTATAGGTTCTTGAAGCGCCGAGATTATCCACCCTTTTGGTCAAGATAATGTCATCGCCTTTTTGCCACTTCGCCACCATTTCGGGAATGAGCGAGGGCGGGTGTTGAAGGTCGGCATCCATGAAAACAACCGCGTCGGATTTGGCATAGTCCATGCCTGCGGTCATGGCAATTTCATGCCCGAAGTTGCGCTTTAGGTTCACGATTTTGACGGCAGGGTCTTTCTTTTGCAATTTTAAACATTCGGCAAGAGTCGCGTCGGTCGAGCCGTCGTTCACAAAAATCAGTTCGACTTTCTTTAAGGGAAGGGATTTTATTTCCTTTTTAAGGCTCTTATATAGGGGCGCAATGTTGCCTTGTTCGTTAAAGGCAGAAATTACTATGCTTAAAGATTGCTTCGTCATCGCTAGGGTTCCTTTGAAGGTAATATCATAAAGTAGTATATATCCCTTTTCTCGGTTTTGCCAAAGGGACTTTTCATTTTTATTTCAAGCATTGAAAGCGGGGTCGTTTCATACTTGCTTTTAAGAGCGTGATAGGAGCCCTTTCCTTCGGAAATTATCAGGACTCCGCGGGTTAAAAAGTCGGCCTCTCTGACCCAGGGGTTGTGCGGATTTTTGATGTCCAAGATTACTGTCGGGCGGTCGCGGTCGTAAAGCGACATATTCGCCGCGTACCAAATATCGCCCGCGACATAGTAAAGTTTTTGGTCGTTACCGATGGCAGAGTGAAGTAGGGCGGCAAATGCTTTCGCGTCCAAGTTTTGCTTTTCGCCGCCGGCACAGGTGTAGATTGCTCCCGCGGCTGACAGGAATAAAAACATCAGAGCATAGGCGCCTTTTAAAAGATTCTTAAAAGTGGTCTTGCCAAGCGTAAAGGGAAAAAAGACAAACAGACCTATGGTCAGCATGTAAAGGAGCGGGGTGCCCCACATGCTTTTTAAATATACTCCCGTGAAAAGCGCGATAGCGGCGAAGATTAACAGCGGTGCAAGCCCGAGGCAGAGGATAAACAGTTTATCGTCTTTTGATACTTGCGGGGTGGTACTTTTCCGGTTTTTATAAAATGCGGCAAAGTAAAGAAGGATTGCTCCCAGCCCTGCCAAGACTTGCGCCGAAAGGAACTTTACGGGGTGCCAAAGGTGCGAAAGGTAGCCTAAAGACGAAGGCTTCCCCGTGCGGTGGGCGAAATAATCAAGCACGAAGAAGTCATAGTTATAAAGCCAAATAATGTGCGGTGATATGATAATCAGGGCGGTGATGATGCTTAAGTAAAAGCCCAAAGTTTTAAAAGCTTTTCTACCAAGGGGAGAAGCAAGCATATATAAGCCCGCGCCCATAATCAGCACGCCGCAGGTGTATTTCGTAAGCAGGTTGAGTGCGGTGAAAACGCCGAATAAAATCCATGATGAAAGGGTGCCTTCATGCGTAGCTTTATAAAAGTAAAAAGTGAGCATCGGCCAAAGGGCAAGGGACACTATGTTGACATTATACTCGGCGGATGTGAAGCCGTAATAAATCACGCCTTCAAGCAATATCACGCAAAGGAAGCTTTTTTCCGCACTTAAAAACAGGCGGGCAAGGCGGAAAATGTAAACAAAGCCGAGCAAGATAAATACTTGGCTTAAAAGGTAAATGCCGATTGCCTTTTGTCCGAAAAGCCAAAAGAAAAAAGCCGCAGGAAAGCCGGAAAGCGGCGGGTGCTTTTGTGTGCCGAAGTCGCAGATTTGCCCCCATATAATCGCCTCGACGCTGTCCATGGGAATGCTTTGGCGAAGCAGCGGAAGAAGCGTCCAAAGGGCAAAATGCACCAGCAAAAACAGGCAAAAGCTTTGGCTCTCTTTGCTTTTAAAAGGGGATTCTCTGATAAGATTCATACTCTTTGTCGCTCGCTTTTAAGGGGTTAAAACTTGTGCCCTAACGATAGCCGATAACTGAAAAGCGGGCAAGATTATACTTGATAAAATGCTGATTACGAATTAGGAATCAAAGGCAAGAAAAGGGAGCGTGAGATGAGAAGATTACTTTTGTTGCTGTTTGTCGCCTTTTTGGTTGTTCCTTATAGTGCTAAAGCCGATGTCGCGGAACTTATAAGTGAGGGCAAAATATCCGCAATCAAAAACATAAATGAAAAAGATGCGAACGGGTGGACGCCTTTGATGCTGGCGGTGTATCAGAATGCTCCCGCGAAAATCGTTAAAGACATTATTAAAAGGGGTGCGAGAGTCGGGGATAAGGAAATTAAAGGCTGGTCGGCGTTAATGCTGGCGGCGCGCTACAATACCAATCCCGATGTCATTACCGTTTTGACGAAGGCGGGCGCCGATATTAATGATAAAGACAAAACCGGCGCAACCGTTCTTATGATTGCTTTGGAGCACAACAAAAATCCCGAAGTTGCGGCGGCTTTGGTTAAGGCAGGTGCCGATGTTAACGCCAAGCGGTTTAACGGCGGGACGCCTCTTATAACCGCGATTAAGCATTCCAAAAATCCCGAGCTCGCGGCTATGCTTATAAGACACGGAGCAAAGGTTAACGAGGCGGACAGTATGGGGCAAACGCCTTTAAGCGTGGCGGTCGAGGAAAACGATAATCCTTTGGTGACCGAGCTTTTGCTTGCTCGCGGGGCTGATGTTAATTTTTCTCCCGAAGGCGGCTATCCTCCCATATTCGGAGCGGCAATGAAAGCTAAGCGCCCCGAGATTATAAATATGCTGGTGCAAAGCGGTGCGGATATTAAGAAAGTCGCACAGAACGGTATGACGGTTTTAGATGCCGCAGCGGCGACTAACCCTAATCCCCATGTCATAAATGCGCTTATCAAAAGCGGGCTTAAGGCCGATGGTGAAGGAAGAAAAGGTGCGTATTTGCCTTTGGTCTTGGCGGCGGAGAGGAATGAAAATCCCGAAGTGATAAAAGTGCTTTTGGCAGCGGGTGCTAATCCCAATAAGGCAAACAGCGCTCTTGTTACGCCTATGATTGCAGCGGCAGGGAATAAGGAAGTCGGAGTGGTGCGTGCCTTGATAAAAGCGGGAGCAAATGCAAATTATCGCGCGCTTAAAGGTGTGACGCCTTTGATATTTGCGGCAGAAAAAAATCCTAATCCCGAGGTGATAAAAGCCCTTATAAACGCAGGGTCCAATGTTAATGATAAAGATGAGTCAGGCGTTACGCCGCTTTTGGCCGCCGCGGCTAATAATCCCAGTGTTGATGTGTTAAGGACGCTAATCGTAAACGGTGCGGATATGGACGATCGCGATGATAATCTACTCACGCCCTTAATGGTGGCGGCGGGGCAGAACAGCAATCCCGAAATAATCAAGGTTTTGATGCTGGAAGGGGCTGATGCTAACGCCAAAGACATAAAGGGAAGAACGCCTTTGATGTATGCCGCGACCAAAAATCAAAATCCCGCGATTATAGATATTTTAATCAGAAGCGGGGCGAGGGTTGATGCCGAGGCGGAGAAGGGCGTTACTCCTTTGATGTATGCGGCGACGCAAAATCCCAGCGCCGAAGTTATAAAAGAGCTTATCAAAAACGGTGCCGATGTTAATGCAAAAGGACCTATGGGAATGACGATTTTAATGCTTGCCGTTATGCAGAATCCCAGTGTGCCGGCCATAAATGCGCTTATTGAGGCAGGGGCTGATGTAAATGCCAAAGGTCCGCAGGGGACTACTCCGCTTATGTGTGCGGTGATAAAAACCGGCAATCCCAAAATTGTTGAGCTGCTAATTGCCAAGGGCGCGGATATAAAAGCAGTGAGCGCGGCAGGTGAGACTATACCCGACCTTGCCGGTAAAAATCCCAGGCTCTACGGAACGCCCGCGTATAAAATGCTATTGAAATAAGAATGTGCGAGGGCGATATTTTGTTTGCGTCTTTTGCACAAGAGTAATAACCTTAGCGGGTAAAGTTTTGCGACCGGATTTGGGTTTAATTTTTTAGGGAGAAAAATATGAATAAAGAAGCGCAAAAAAAAGAGGAACCTTGCGATAGAAAAGTTAAGCTTTCGTGGCAAAGGTTTTTGTTGCCGAATATCCATATGGACGGGTGGAAGTTCGTGGGAATCGCCTCGGGTATTGCCTTTGTGCTGTGTTTCTTTTCCGATGTGCTCGGCTTTATGGGACTTTTGGCGGCCGTGTTCGTGTATTTCTTCTTTCGTGATCCCGAAAGAGTTACACCCGTCGGGGATAGCCTTATTGTTGCTCCTGCCGATGGGACGGTTAACAGTATTGTAAAAATCGTGCCTCCTGCCGAAATGGATATAGGAAAAGAGCCTGTTTACAGAATCAGCATTTTCCTTTCGCTTTTTAATGTGCATATAAATCGCGTGCCGGCGACGGGCAAGATTACAAAACAGGTCTATGTTGCAGGTAAGTTCCTTAATGCTTCTTTGGATAAGGCAAGCGCCGAAAACGAACGTAACCTTGTGTCAATGAAGACTACTTACGGAAATAATAATCTCGGCTTTGTGCAAATCGCCGGACTTATCGCAAGGAGAATCCTTGGCGATTTAACGGTGGGGCAAGATGTCAAAAGCGGGCAGAAGTTCGGCCTTATGCGCTTCGGCAGCCGAATGGATGTCTATTTGCCCGAAGGGGTGGAGCCCATGGTTGATTGTGGGCAGGAAACTATCGGCGGTGAAACCGTAATCGCTGATATGAGTGTGAAAATCGGACGTAAAGGAGTTGTTCGTTAATGGTAAGAAAAAGAAAAACTATGCCCAAAGTTTCCAGCGTTGTGGAAGCTTCAATAAGTGCGAAAGATAAGATAAAGGGCTTTTTGTCGTTTACGACCATGATACCTAATCTGGTCACTTTGTTGGCGCTTTCGTGCGGCGTGTCCGCAATGCGCTGGGCCGTTATGGGAAAGTGGGACTTTGCCGCTTTGTTCATCATATTGGCGGCGGTGTTCGACGGGCTTGACGGGCGCATTGCAAGAATGCTTGACGCTACTTCCAAGTTCGGGGCCGAGCTTGATTCTCTTTCCGATTTCGTAAGCTTCGGGGTGGCGCCCGCGTTCGTGATGTATATGTGGTCGCTGTCCGTGTTCCCTAAAATAGGCTGGATGTTGGCGCTTTTACTGTCGATTTGCTGTGCGCTCAGATTGGCTCGCTTTAATACGATGTTAGAGGAAGAGCCGAGGGCGCACTACTGGGATTATTTCTTTGTAGGTTTGCCCGCACCGGGCGGTGCTATGGTCGCAATCGCGCCTTTGATGCTGTATCTTGATACCGGAAACGACTTTTTCAATACTCCGTGGCTCGTGGGGATGTTCGTCTTTGTTGCGGCGGTTCTTATGGCGAGCAGAGTGCCGACAATATGCGTGAAGAAAGTTAAAATCAGAGCAAAAGATGCACCGTTCTTTTTGGTCTTGGTAGCCGTTTACTTGGGTTTCTTGCTCACGCAATTCTGGCTGGTCATGAGCGTTACGACAATCGTCTATCTGGCCATCGTTCCTTTCGGCTTGCTTTTGTTTTACAAGATGAAAAAGAAGTATGAGGAATAGCGATTCATTCACTTATTTTCCTTATCTTTTAGCCTTCTTACAAGCGGGGAAAAATGGAAAGAAGATACACAAAATCGCATAGTTGGATTGAGGTAGATGGCGATGTTGCCACGGTCGGCATTACCGACTATGCCCAAAGTGAGCTTGGCGATGTCGCTTTTGTAGAGCTACCCGTTGTCGGTGGGGCTCTTAACAAGGGAGAGCGGTTTGCAGTCGTCGAGTCGGTCAAGACTGCGAGCGAGGTGTATGCTCCGCTGTCGGGGACGGTGGTGGAGCTTAATGCCGATTTGGAAAAGACCCCAAGCCTTGTTAATACCGACGCCGAGGGCAAGGGCTGGTTCATCAAGATGACTTCTGCCGACTTTGATGAGCTCGCTTCTTTCATGAGCAAAGACGAGTATGAAGCATATTTAAAAGGCGTGTAGTAGTAAAAGGCGTGTAGGTAGCTTCCTTTGGCTTTGGCTTAAATGTTGCGTATGTCCGCAAGGCGGAGGCGCTTGCACAAAGACGGAATAAGCGCCCTTGCGATGTCCGGGTGCTCGTTTATCAGGTTGTAAAGGTCGTCTTTGGTAAGGCGGAACATTAGCGTGTCGTCAATTGCCGAGATGGTAAGGTCAATGGGCGCGGGATCAAAGGCGTAAACTTCGCCGAAGGTGCCGCCTTTTCTTATGTCCTTTATCGTCTTACCTTCTTTGGAAAAACGCACTGCGCCTTGGACCACGATGTAAAGCGAGTCTAAAACCTCTCCCGCCTTTACAATGTCCGAGCCCAAAATCGCCGTCACATCACTGCTTTGCTCAACAATGTCGCTAAGCACCGATTCGGGTATGTTCTCAAACAGAGGAACGGTCTTTAGGAATAAAACTTTTTCAAATGTAAGGCGCATATCTTTTTCTCCTTAAAATTAATCCAGAATAAAACGCGCAAGTCCGGCTACACTTTTGCAATCGTCCTTTAGGTAGTCCTTGGCAAGTTCTTTCATGCGAGCACTTCCGAGCGTGCGGCTCAATGCCCAAAGTGCAGTCTCTTTAACCAGGCAGCTTTTGGTTTCCATAGCGCCGAGCAGTGTCGCTTCCAGATTCAAGTTCTTGGAATTGCCGACAAGGTAAAGCGCGGCGGCCTCGGTCCATTCGTGCAGGTTTGTCGGCGCGAAAGTGATAATGTCGGCAAGCCTTTGCTCAAAAGGTAAAGAGGGAAGCTTTTCCAGCTTAGGTGTGGCATTTAAGCCGAGTTTAGCCGACAAGTCGTCGCCGGCTTCCAAAATGATTTTTAACAGGCGGATAATCTCATGGCTTTGTTTCTCCTCGCTGGAAAGGGCGGTGGTCAGAATGCCGAGCGCGTCCTTTTGCTCGCCGCTTGGTTTTATCTTGGCGGGAGAAAGGTCTTTGATACAGACGGAAAGCCAGTGGTTACGCTCCTGCTCCAATTTGAGCGCGGTCTTAAATATTTCAATATTAAGTGGGCGGAAAAGGAAGTCTTTGGACGATAAAAGCGTAAGTATTTGTAAGCGGTTCTTGGGCGAGGTGTTGTTCAGCATCTCGGACAAAATGGTCGCGGCAGCGTTACCGCCAATCCTGCCGATGAGGTTGATAAGACGCGGCTCCAAAAATGACATTTTCTCATCTTTAAGCGCAGCGGAAAGATAAGGCAGAGCCTTTTGTCCCAGCCCTAAAATCCCTTCGGCGGCATCCTCGCGAAGTTCGGGAGTGGCAAGCGCGGCAACCATCTTGTCGGCAAGTTTTGTGCTGCCGATTTTACCCGCAGCTATAATGGCGGCTTGTCTTACCTCAATGTTGCGGTCGTTCAAAAGCGGGATAAGCGGGCGGCAGTAGGCGCTGAGGCGCGCCGAACCCAATATGCCGGCGACTTTTATCTTTCCTTTTTTGCTTCCTTGGGACAGAAGGCGATTGATACTGCTCGCGCCGATAAATGTTCCCTCCGTGCCGCTTTTTAACAGCCCGATTGTGGCTCCGTCTATCAGATCAGGCACTTTTAGATAGGCGGTTACTTTCTTGAAAGTCGGCTCGCCGCCGATGACGCAATAAGTGCGCAGGGCGCGGTTTTTCACTTCCAACGAGTGGTCGGAGCTTACCATCTTTAACAGTATGGGCAGAGCCAGTGTGGAGCGCATGGCCTCGAGTCTGGATATTGCAAAAAGGCGAACGCGTGCCGACGGGTGGTTGAGCGCGTAGATAAATGTGCTTTCAATGTCGGCGCCTTGGGAAACTTCTATCGCGCGAAGATAATATATCGTGCTTTCAACATCTTGGTTCATTATTTCTTTGCCGATGGCTTCCTTTAAAGCGGCATCTTCCAAGAACAAAGTGCCTCCCCACCAATAGCGGTTGCTTAGCGAATTAAAGGCAACCTTTGTATAAAGGCGGTAAGAAATATAGGCGGAAAGCACGATGCCTAATGCAACTATAAGCAAGATTGCGGTGAGCTCGTTTGTTTCATGGTGCGCTTCCAGCCACAAAAGCAGTAAGCCGGCAAGAAAGATGCTCAAAGGTTCAACTATAATGCGGCGCACCGCCGAAAGGTGCCTACCTAGGCTGGGCAGGAGCGGAACGGCAAAAAACTTCGCCGTGGGCGTCATTATCATCTTGTAGAAAATGTTCTTGCCCATGCGCGAGAAGGTCAAAAGCCAAAGCGAGCCGATAAGGCAACCTGCGGCCGCCATAAAGAAAAAGAACGGCAGCGTCAGTGCGGTGAACTTTAGCCCCCTCAGCCACTTATACTGGCGGAAAGCGGCGATGGTGATGAACAGTAACATGCCCACAAAAACATGATATAAGGCGAAAAATGCCGTCATATCCGCGAGCCATGCACCGCAGTAGGCGTAAACGCTTTTGTAAAAGACATATTCTATCAAATAGCCGCCCATGACGAACAATGCCATCATAAGGAAGAAGGTGAAAACCAGCCAAAGTTGCAGGGGCGAGTTCTTTATCCCTTCAACCGTGTGAGTTGAGGATTCTCCTTTGTTCCTGTCCATTTTCTGCGCCAGTGAGTAAAGCATCGAGCCGGCGATTAAAAGCAGCACCGAGCTTATAAATACAAGGCTTATCGGGGTTATAAAGTAAACCAGTATCGTGACGGCAAGTCCGCTGGTCACCAGCGCTACCGCTTCGGTGAATAAAATGGCGGCAAAACGCCACGAGCGCCAGTCGTATTGGCAGAACTTTAACGCTATTAACAGAAAGGTGATTTCGCTTAGCAAAACGCAAACGCTTTTCCAAATCATAAGTCCCCAGGTCGCAAAGACCGTGTAACCGCTGATATACAAAAGATACAGCAGAAAAGTTATCGCGGCTAAGCCCATTATGGTTATGCCCGCGGCAATGTTGGGCAGCTTTTTTATGCGGATAAAGTGAACTGCCGCGAAAATCGTGAACAGTCCCGTAAGCATAAAGACATAAGGCAGGCCTTCGGACGAAAACTCGTAAAGGAACAAGGACGAGCCCGCGGTTTCCAGCATAAGCGCGGCGACGCGGCGAATTAAATCGCAAGAAAATAAAAGCGCTAACAACTTCGCTTCATTAATGTCTAATGAAAGGAAGTCTTTTAAGGTTTTGTTGCCGTCGGTGTGTAACACTTTGCCCCTCTCCTACTTTAACCCAACCAGAATATCAGCATAATCCTTTGCGATAAAGGGAAAAATATCATCAATTCCTTCGCCCGCTGTTATATAGTTTACAGGTATTTTGAAGGTTCTAGCAAGAGATACTATCATTCCGCCCTTTGCCGTGCCGTCAAGTTTGGTCAAAATTATGCCGTTTAAGTCCAAAATATTTTTGAAAGCATCGACTTGGGAAAGGGCGTTTTGCCCTATGCCCGCGTCTAAAACCAGCAATCTTGCATGAGGAGCGGACGAGTCGATTTTCTTTATCACTTTGATGATTTTTCCCAATTCAGCCATCAAGTCAGCTTTGTTTTGCAGGCGTCCTGCCGTGTCTATAAGCAAAACATCATCACCGTTTTTCTTGCTTTGCAAAAAGGCGTCGTAGATGAGGCTGGCGGCGTCCGCGCCCGATTTTCCCGCAAATACCGGTACCGCTACTTTTCTACCCCATTCTTGCAGCTGCTCAATTGCGGCGGCGCGGAAAGTGTCGCCCGCGACTAAGGAGACTTGCAGTCCTTTTGCTTTGAACAGGGCGGCGAGTTTGCCGATGGAAGTGGTTTTGCCCGAGCCGTTCACGCCCGCCATTAAAATGACAAAAGGTTTTTTCGCGGGGTCAAGTTCCAAAGGCTTTGCAACTTCGCTTAACGCGTCCGCTATCCTTGCGCTTAAAAATTGTTTTACTTCGGTGATGGTGACGGACTTGCCGAACTTTTCTTTGCGAAGGTCGGCGATGATTTGATTCGTGGTGGTAACGCCCGTGTCCGCCATCAACAAAGTTTCTTCAAGCTCTTCCAAGGCAGTATCGTCAAGCTTGCGGTCGGTAAAGGCGTGGGCGAGGTTGTTTGCTATGTTGGCAGAGGTCTTGTTTAAGCCGCTTTTTAATTTTTCCAAAAATCCAAACATCAGTCTATCACTTCTCCCAATAATTCTTTGCCTTTGTGCCCGACTATTCTTACTCTCACCATCTCACCCGCTTTATGAGGGGTCAAAAGATTCACATGAATATAGTGTTCACTTATACCACGATTTTCACTTTCCAGCAAAACAGTTTCGGTCGAGCCTTTTAAAGATTTAAAATAGGCGGTGAGCATGCGGGAGTTTAAATCGCGCAACCTCTTTGCCCTTTCTTTGCGGATTTCGGGCCTTACGGGCGGCATTTTGGCGGCGGGGGTGCCTTCGCGCTCGGAAAAGGGGAATACATGTGTGAGCAAAATCGGCACTTCCTCTACCAGCGTTAGAGTGTTCGCAAACATCGTTTCCGTTTCGGTCGGAAAGCCTGCGATAAAGTCCGCGCCGAAGATAATGTCGGGACGCGCCGCCTTTAGCTTGCTGCAAAGGGCGAGAGTGTCAGCCCGGGAATGCCTTCTTCCCATGCGCTTCAAGATTAAATCATCTCCCGATTGCAGGGAAAAATGAAGATGCGGCATCAGCCTTTTTTCGCTTGCCATAAGTGCGACAAAATCATCATCAAGAGCGGCAATGTCCAGTGAGCTGAAGCGCAGGCGGGCTATGGCGGGGAAAGAGCGAAGGAGTAATGCGGCAAGTGAAGTAAGGTTGCCGTATTCCGGTTTATCTTTGCCATAGTCGGCGATGTTGACGCCAGTTAAAGTGAACTCGGTAAAGCCTGCTTTAATCAACTTTTCGGCTTCGGCAAGAACGCGGGACGGGGGGCACGAGCGGTTCTTTCCCCTTGCCTTGGTCACTATGCAAAAGGTGCAGGCGTTGTCGCAGCCTTGTTGGATTTGCAAAAAAGCGCGGTTTCGACCTTCAAAGCCGCCTATGAGTGCGGAGGAAAAAGGCTCTTCGGAAAGGGTGCTTAACGGGCCGACATTATACGCGGGGGCGGCTTTTTTGAAGTTCACGGCACTTAGTTTTTCAAGGTTGCCGAGGACGCGATCAACTTCGGGCATGGCGGCGTATTTTTCCGGAGCAATTTGGGCGGCGCAACCTGTCACAATGATAAAGGCATCAGGGTTCTCACGCCTTAACTTGCGAATGGTTTGGCGGCATTGCCTTTCCGCTTCGCCCGTTACCGCGCAGGTGTTCACGACAATCGCATCAATATCCGAAGGCATTTGCTTTATAACTTCGGATTCATAGGTGTTGATGCGACAACCTAAAGTGACAACCTTTAAGCTCATTAAAAATCCTTTTTAAGTTTAAGAATAAAACTAGTATCTTTGCGAAGCGCGGCTGCGGCTGCGAGTGGTGCGGGAAGATGCTCCGTAAGAGCCTCTTGACGGTGTGTCAACCAGCCTTTCCTGATAAACTTTTTTCGCTTGGTTCATGGCGGCTTCAAGCTCGTCAGCCGAAAGCTCCGCTTCCAAGCGATCGCGAAGTTCCTTTGCCTCGGGGTAGCCGTCCATAACCGCAAGTTCCGCCCAACGATAGGCAAAGACATTGCTTTGCGGGACGATGGAGCCAACGGAATACATACGGGCAAGCTCATACTCTGCCGCACCGTAACTGCGGAAGGCCGCGCCGATCATACAATCAACCGCGTCAACCTGATCCTTTGCATCTTTGGAATCGCGCAGAGATATGGCTATTTGATAAAGCTCGGCGCCGTCTTTGATATCTTTGCACCTTTCGGATGAATAGCTGAAATAATCAACCGTCGTCGGGGCGGAGGATAAAGCCTCGTTACTTTGGGCAAATGCCGGTGCGGATAAAATGCCGAAAACGAAAGACAGACAAAGGAATCTATTCATAAAAAATCTCCCTGGCGTAATAGTTTTGCTGGAACAAACTTTGAAAACAATTTAAACTGGCTTTTAGTTATGTGCAAGAGATAAGTATGAAAGCGGGAGTAAAAAATGCGTAAATCAAAGCTGCTTTTTATGGCTTTGTGTATGCTTTTAGGTCAAGGGGCGGTTTTAGCAGGAGAAGGCGCGGCGCGGGCGCAAACGCCGGTGCAAGTGCAAGAACAAAAGCAGGTGCAGGCGAGTCTTGTCGCGGAAAAGGACAGCGTCAGCGTGAGTCGGCCTTTTATGGTTGCGGTCAAGTTTGATATAGCGAAGGGCTGGCATACCTATTATAAAAATCCCGGGGAAACGGGCGAGGCGACCGAAATTAAACTTTCTTTACCTTCAGGTTTTGTCGCGGGCGAGATTCTTTGGCAAGAGCCGAAGCTCTTTGATACGGTCGGCTTTACCGAATACGGCTATAGTGATGAAGTGTATCACTTTGTAAAAATTACTCCGCCGAAAGGTTTTAGCGGTGACGAGATTAAAATGGTCGCGCGGGTTTACTGGCTTTCTTGCGGGTTCGGCGAGTGTGTGCCAGGGGAAGCAGGGCTGGAATTGACGGTGCCGGTCGGGGAAAACGGCGCTCCTGTGGCAGGGTTTGCCGAGGCTTTGCAAAAGGTGGAAGTCGCAGACGGTGGTAGCGGCAGTGGCGGCGATTTTTCAAGCCAAGGTGAGAGCGAGGAGCTGCTTTTCATTCTGCTACTTGCCTTTGGCGGAGGGCTTTTGCTTAA
>CACZRW010000027.1 GCA_902783675.1 uncultured Pseudomonadota bacterium
CCTATTTCCAAAATGGCGCAAAGCACCTGTTCCAACCTATCCTTCGGCCATTGGTTTTGGTCAAGAGCGGCAAAAAGGATATCCCTTATTGTGGCTTGATTGTTCACGGCATACATGAACAAGGACTTGAACAAAGCCTCATCAAAAGCGGTGAGCTTGACATACCTTTCCTCGCCGGTTTTTATGTTTTCTTCCAGCCCTTCCCCGCCGATTGTGCCCGAAACAAAGGCAACGACTATATCGTCGGCGGTGTCTTCTCCCATGTTGTAAAGGTAAAGGGCTTGAACAGCGGCCAAACGGGCGGCTATTTTCTTTTGCAGATTATTTGTTGAGGTCATAGACCCAGACTCCTTTTTATGGATAAAAGTTTAAAGCAATTTACGGCGGCTTCGCGTCCCATGTCGGGCGCTATGCGTAAGGCGGTCGCCCTGTCCCTTGTGTCAATAATGCCGGTGCCGACGGCGATGGAAAACTTTAGCTTTAGCCGCTCAATATCACAAATGATGTCCTTATAGCCGTATTTCGCCGCGCCTTCATCAAAGGGCATACAGCCAAGCAGGACATAACCCATGTAGCGACTTTCATTTACTCGCAATTCCATAGAGCGAAGGTTGTAGCGAATGACAACGGGCAAGTCGTAAAGCTCGGGAACGGGAATGACACTGCACTCCACGCCTTGCTGTGAGATAGAGGAAAGTGCACCTTTTAACAAGGCATCGGAGATGTCCGAGTAAAGGCGGTGTTCCAAAATCATTATCTTACTTGCCATAACGCTTCTTTCCTTAGTTCCTATTTCTATTCCCTGCCCCTATTCCCAGCTCTTACCGAAAATCCTGGCGATGTAGCGGGCTAAAATGTCAATCTCAAGGTTGGCCTTGTAGCCGATGTGCATAATGCTGAAGTTAGTGGTCCTTTGCATGTGAGGGGTGATGTTGACGCTGAAAGTGTCCTTTTGCGCCGCGTTTACCGTCAAGGACAAGCCGTCAATGGCAACGCACCCTTTTACCGCTATGTAGGGCATGAGCATCTTTGGAGCTTTAAACGAAAAGACTATGGAGTCTCCCACATTTTTAATGTCCGCGACTTCGATAATGCCGTCAACATGGCCGGTGACGATGTGCCCCCCTATTTCCTCGCCCATGCGCAAAGAGTGCTCCAGATTGACTTTGGTGCCCTTTGTCCAAGTGGGAATGGAAGTCCTGTCCATAGTCTCTTTGGAGGCGTCAACCGCGAACCAACTGCGCCCGCCGCTGATGCCGTGGCGGACAATGGTAAGCCCCGCGCCGCTGCAAGACATGACCGAGCCGATTTCAATATCGGTGGCGTCAAACGAGGTGAAAATCTCTACCGAAGTGTCACCGCTGCCTTTGGTAATACTTTTTACTTCGCCAACATCTTTTATTGTGCCTGTGAACATTGCGTTAATCTCCTAAATCTTCGTCTTCAATACCGGTCATGTCGCCGTTTAAACCGCCGACAAACGCTTCAAAATCCTTGGCTTCACGGAAGTTCTTATAAACCGAGGCAAAGCGGATATATGCGACCCTGTCCAAACCGTAAAGCGCTTCCATCACCATTTCGCCTATGCTTACGGATTGTATCTCGGTTTCGCCCGAAGATTCAAGACGGCGCTGAATGCCGCTGACAATGCGCTCTACTCTTTCGGGGTCGACATTGCGCTTCCTGACCGCAATTTGGATTGAGCGCGCCAGCTTGTCCCTGTCAAATACCGAGCGCGCACCGTTTTTCTTTATCACGGTAAGTTCGCGCAGCTGCACCCGTTCGAAGGTGGTGAAACGAGAGCCGCACGAAGGGCAAATCCTGCGCCTTCTGATGGCGGAATTGTCCTCGCTGGGGCGAGAGTCTTTTACTTGAGTGTCTTCAAAATTACAAAAAGGACAACGCATAATACTTAAGCTCCTTCATAATTATAATTATAGCGCATACTTATATATAGGGTGTTCATCGCACATTTTAATTACTTTTTCCTTAACCACATTTTCTATGGCTTCATTATTATCGCCACCAAGGGTAAGACCGTCCAGAACATCGGCTATCATCTCGCCGATGTCGCGGAAGTCCTCGCCCGTAAAGCCGCGAGTGGTGCCGGCGGGCGTGCCGAGCCTTATGCCCGAGGTGACGGAAGGCTTGGCGGTATCAAAGGGAATGCCGTTCTTGTTGCAGGTAATGTGCGCCCTATCAAGGCTTTGCTCGGCAGCAAGTCCGGTTATGCCTTTGGAGCGCAAATCCACCAGCAAAAGGTGCGTATCCGTGCCGCCCGACACAATGTCAAAGCCCCGCTCTTTAAGAGTCTGTGCCAAAATCTTGGCGTTAGTGATAACATTTTCGGCATAAGTCTTGAACTCGGGCTTTAACGCCTCGCCGAAAGCGACGGCCTTGGCAGCGATGACATGCATCAAAGGTCCGCCTTGCAAGCCGGGGAAAACCGCCGAGTTAATCTTCTTTGCATATTCCTCGTTATTGGTGAGGATAGCGCCGCCCCTGGGACCTCTTAAAGTTTTGTGCGTGGTGGTGGTCACAATGTCCGCGTATTCCAGCGGATTGGGATATAGCCCCGCCGCCACAAGCCCCGCAAAGTGCGCCATGTCCACCATGAGCAGCGCGCCGACCTTGTCCGCTATGTCCTTAAAGCGCTTAAAGTCGATTATTCTCGGGTAAGCAGAGCCGCCCGCGATAATGAGCTTTGGCTTGTTTTCAAGGGCAAGGCGCTCTATCTCGTCATAATCAAGCAGGAAGTCGTCCCTTCTCACGCCGTATTGCACCGAGTTAAACCACTTGCCGGACATAGCGGGTTTGGCGCCGTGAGTAAGGTGGCCGCCGGCGGCAAGGCTCATTCCCATCAAAGTATCGCCGGGGTTTAGGAAAGCCAGCAAAACCGCGCCGTTAGCCTGCGCCCCCGAATGAGGCTGCACATTGGCAAAGCCCGCCGAGAAAAGCTGCTTTAGCCTTTCTATGGCGGCGGTCTCGACAACATCCATAAACTCGCACCCGCCGTAATAGCGGTGGCCGGAGTAGCCCTCGGCATACTTGTTGGTAAAGACGCTGCCCTGCGCCTCAAGCACCGCTTTCGATACGATGTTCTCCGAGGCAATGAGCTCTATCTGATGGTTCTGGCGGATAAGCTCGTCCTCCAGCGCTTTGGCTATAAGAGGATCCGAGGCGGTTATGTTTTCTTTGAAAAAAGCAGAGTTTTGTTTGTTACATGTGCATGGCATATTACTTCTTCTTTCCTTTTTGTTTATCGGTGTTTTCGGGTGATGATTTTATAGGTAGTTCGGACAGCTTCGCAACCCTTATGAGGTGGCGGCCTTCCATAAAGGGAGTGGTCAAGAATACCTTTAGAATCTCCATAGCCAAAGGTGCGTCCATCTTGCGTGCGCCAAGAGCCAAGACATTGGCGTTGTTATGCTGGCGGGCAAGGACCGCGTCCTCTATATCCCTGACCACGGCGGCGCGGATTAAAGGATAGCGGTTGGCGGCAATCGACATGCCTATACCGCTGCCGCAAATCAGCACCCCAAAGGCCGCTTTGCCTTCGCTCATGTATTTAGCCACCTTCGCGGCATAATCGGGATAGTCAACAGAGTCGGTGCTGTCCGTGCCAAAATCCTTCACCTTATAGCCAAGGTCTGCAAGCTCGGCGGCTATCTTTGCTTTTAATTCAAAGCCCGCGTGATCTGATGCTATGGCTATGGTCTTATGTGGCATGGTTAGCACCCTTGGTAATAGTAAGAAAGTTCCTTTACGGGCCTACCTTACTATATCTTAAAGGCACTTGACAACTATAATTAGCGGGTGGCGCGAGGGTTTTTTAAGCGTTTTTGTTTATCCATGTAAGGGCGGCTTTTTTAAGTGCGGCAAGGCTTTGCGCGTCAAACACCTGCCCTTTGGCATAAGGGGCGTAGGCGAACAGGTCGCGAATTTTCCTATTTAAATCCAGCTCGCCCGTCTTTACCAAAAAGTCCACCCACTCGCGCTCGGCAAGCGAGGCGACCTCGTCCTTTCCGAACCTTAAAAGCGCAATGCGGCGAAGGAGCTTTGAGACTTCCTCGGCGTAGCGGCCGGCGTCGGTCGTGGCGGTTTGCTCTAATATATCAAGCTGCTTTAAGGCGTAGATTTTCGCGCTTCTTAGCCTGTAAAAGTGAATAAGATATAATACGGCGGGAGTTAAAAGAATTAAAATCAGGATAAGCCACCACCCTAAAGCCGGAGGCCAAAAGGTGTTAAACGCTTCGGGAATGTGTATGTCCCTTAGCCCCGATAAATCAAGCATGGCGTCAGGTTGCATGGTATCCCCTCGTTCCTTGATGTTTCCTTTGCCTAAGACCCTTGCGAAGTGAGTCGGCAAGATTGTCGTCCGTGGCTATGGGTATGAAAAGGCTGCCTACTTTGGAGCAAAAGTCCTTTACCGCGGCTTTCCTTTGCTTAAAGCTTTGTTCGTATTCCTTGCGCCACCTTTCGTCTGCGGTGTTTATGGTAAGGCTGTTGCCGAAGCCGTCGTTTATGCGGTAGATGCCCGAAGGCGGCGGTGTGCCTTCCAGCTTATCCTCAACATACACGCATATCAAATCACTGTGCGAGGCAATCATGGTAAGCTGCCTTCGCACATCATCGTCAAAGTCGTGAAAGTCGCTGATGATAAAGACTGCGCCGCCAAGTCCCGTAACGCGGCGTAAATCGCTTACCGCCTTTGCCAAAGATGTGCTACCTTTTAAGGCGCTGTCGGTGCTTGCCTCGGTTAGCGCGCCCAAAAAGACCAGCATGTGGCGTCTTTGCTTGCGGGGCTTAAGGCGGACATACTTGGTGGACGAAAGGACTATGCCGCCCAGCTTGTCGCCCGCGGATTTGGCGCTCCACACTATCATGGCGGCGATTTTGGCGGCGATGACGGATTTAAAGGCGACTTTGGTGGCAAAACGCATTTGCGGGCGCATGTCAACCAGCAGAAATATCGGCCTTTCCCTTTCCTCGTGAAAGAGCTTGGTAAAGGGCTTGCCCAGCTTTGCGGTGACTTTCCAGTCAAGGTTGCGAATGTCGTCGCCCGCCTTGTATTCGCGTATCTCGTCAAACTCCATGCCCCTGCCCTTAAACGGCGAACGAAAGCCCCCCGAGCTTGCCGCCTTTATCTTGTGCGAGGAATTGGGCAGAATGCCAAAGGCGTTCTTTTGCTCGGCAATAAGGTCATCAAGCGTTACTTTCACACCGTTATGGTGAGGGTGCGAAGTGTAAGCGGATATGAACTTGCCAAGACCGAACATCTGTTACCCTTTCTCCTTTTGTTTGTCCGTTATCCTAGGGTAAGGGGACGCGGGAAAGCAAAACATCAATAAAGCTGTCGGTGGTGATGCCTTCGGCTTCGGCTTCAAAAGTCAGAATAATGCGGTGGCGAAGGACATCGTGCACAATGGCGTGGATATCTTCGGGCAGGACAAAATCCCTGCCGGCAAGCCAAGTCCTCGCCCTGGCGCACTTGTCAAGCGTAATGGTGCCGCGAGGCGAAGCGCCGTAGGCAATCCACTTTGCCAGCTTGTCGCCATAAGGCGCGGGATTGCGGGTCGCCATTACCAGCTGGACGATATATTCCTCAAGCGCGGGCGAAAGGAAAATGTCGTATATTTCCCTGCGAGCGGCGAATACCGTCTTTTGCGGGATAGGCGCGAAGGCGGTAGTCTTTGGCTTTGTCTCCTCGTCACGCACCAGCTTTAAAATCTTGCGCTCGGAGTCTATGTTCGGCTGGTCAATCTTTACATACATCAAAAAGCGGTCCAGTTGCGCCTCGGGAAGCGGGTAAGTGCCTTCCTGCTCAATGGGGTTCTGGGTCGCCATCACCATGAAAAGCTTGGGCAGCTCATAGGTCTTGCCGCCCACCGTTACCTGCCTTTCCGCCATGGCTTCCAAAAGCGCGGATTGCACCTTTGCCGGCGAGCGGTTTATCTCGTCCGCAAGCACCAGATTGTGGAAAACAGGTCCGGGCTGGAAGGTAAAAGTGCCGTTCTCGGGGCGGTAAACATCGCTGCCCGTAATGTCGGCGGGAAGCAAGTCCGGCGTGAACTGAATGCGACTGCATTCCCCTTCAAGCGCCTCGGAAAGCTTCTTTATCGCTTTGGTCTTGGCAAGGCCGGGAGCGCCCTCGACCAGCAAATGCCCGTCCGCTAAAAGCGCAAGCAAAAGCCGCTCTACCAAATCTTCCTGCCCGATGATGTTGCTGTTCATATAGTCCTTTAGGCGCATAAAATCTTCACGCGCGGCAGAAATGCCGAGCTTGGCACTTGCCCCTTGCCCCTGCCCTTGCGGCAAGCTTGTCGGCGTGGGCGCAGGCGCCGGTGCGGCGTTAGGTGCGGCGGCAGATGTGGCAGGAGCGGCGGTATTTGTAGCAGCAGCGGGTGTCATGGGTTGCGGTTCATCGGTTTTTTGCATTTTTCCCTCTTAACAAGATGTAAAGACTAATATTTATATACTAACAATCAAGC
>CACZRW010000028.1 GCA_902783675.1 uncultured Pseudomonadota bacterium
CGGCGCAAGGCGACAATATGCCCGTAAGTGCCAAGCATTTGCGCCATATCTCTTGCTATGGCGCGGACATAAGTGCCGGTAGAGCATTCTACTTTGAAAGTGGTAAGGTTGCGAGCGTCAAAAGATACTACTTTCAAGGACTTAATCGTAATTTCTTTGGGTGTAAGGTCGGGAGTCTCGCCTTGCCTTGCCAGCTTATACGCACGCTTGCCGGACACCTTTACCGCCGAGAAAGCGGGCGGAGTCTGCATGATAGTGCCGATAAAAGAAGGCAGCGCCGCCTTTATTTGCTTTTGCGTGGGAAGGACTTTGGAAGTGGCGGTAATCGTGCCGTCCGAGTCGTCCGAATCGGTAGCCTCGCCCCACTTTACGGTGAAGGTGTAGGCCTTTGATGTGTCGGGGATATAGTTCATCAGCTTGGAGGCTTGTCCCACCGCTATGGGCAAAACACCGGTTGCCAGCGGGTCAAGAGTGCCGGTATGCCCCAGCTTAAACTTGCCGAACTTTCTTTTTATTTTGGTAAGAACATCGTTGGAAGTCATGCCCGTGGGCTTGTCAATGATGAGCCAGCCGCTGGGGGGAGCTTTGGGAGGATACTTTGCCAAAATCTCGGGATCTTTGACAGGGCGCATAAGGCCGATAACCCCTTGGCGACTGGCAATCTGGGCGCGGCGCTTGCGCTCGGCTTCGCGTTCTTCCCAAGTGCGATAAGGCAATCCTCTTACAACAAGTTTAATCATGGCTATAAATCTCTCTTTACTTCGGGACGGTATAAAAGTTCTTCAATGCGAGCGGCCTCGCCGAAACTTTTATCGGCGATAAAGGTTAAGTCGGGAGTGACACGCAGTTTGATTTTAGCGCCTAAAATCTTGCGCAGCTGCCCCTTTACTTTGGCAAGGAAGTCCAATAGTTCCTGCTCGCGACCGCCGCCCAATGTAGCAACAAAGACTTTGGCAACGCTGAAGTCGGGGCTTACGCGCGCTTCGCTCACAATGACATCGCTTGAAGGGAACAAAGGCGAAAAGACTTCGCCGCGGCTAAGCGCTTCGGCAAGGATTCTTTTTATTTCTTCGCCTACTTTTAATTGGCGCGGAGAAGGTGCTTTGCCGCTTGTTCTAGTCATCTTTAAACCTTAACTCTAAACCTTAACATCCAAATGAACGGCTATCTCATCAACTTCAAAGCACTCGACCTTATCGCCTTCTTTAATGTCGTCATAGTTTTCAAAACTCATGCCGCAATCTTGGGATTCGCGGACCTCGCGGACATCGTCCTTGAACCGCTTTAATTCCTTAAGCGAGCCGGTATATATGACCACATCATCACGCAACAGGCGGACTTTCGCACCGCGACGGACAAGACCTTCGGTAACCATACAGCCCGCGACTTTGCCGACTTTGGTGATGTTAAAGACTTTGCGAATCTCGGCGTAACCGATAATGCGCTCTTTAAGTTCGGGGGCGAGCTTGCCTTCCAAAATCTTCTTTACCTCATCGGCGACATCGTAAATGACCGAGTAATACCTTATGTCCACATTGTCGCGCTTTGCCATTTCCCGAGCGCCGGCGCCGGCACGAACATTAAAGCCGATAATCATGGCGTTGGAAACGCGAGCCAGCGTCACATCGGATTCGTTGATGCCGCCCACGCCGGAGTGCAATATCTGCACTTTTATCTTGTCCGAGCCAATCTTTTCCAAAGTGCCGCACAGGGCTTCTACCGAGCCTTGAACATCGCCTTTGATAATGACCGGGAACTCTTGCGATTCGCCGGTTTTAATCTTGGCGAACATCTGCTCCATAGTGCCGCGAGCGGATTTTACCTGCAAAGCCTCGCGCTCTTTTCTTTGGCGATAGGCGGAAATACTGCGGGCCTTGGCTTCGTCCTCAACCACGATGAAGTCATCGCCGGCGTTAGGTGTGCCTTGTAAGCCCAAAACTTCTACGGGTTCGGAAGGCAATGCCTTATCCTGCTTTTTGCCGCGCTCGTTAACCAAAGCGCGCACCCTGCCCCATTCCGAGCCGGATACGAATATGTCGCCGACTTTTAGCGTGCCGCGCTGAATAAGGACGGTGGCTACCGAGCCTCTGCCCTTTTCCATCTTGGCTTCAATTACCGCTCCTTCGGCAGAGGCGTCGGGATTTGCCCTAAGGTTAAGGACTTCCGCCTGAAGCAAAATTGCTTCTATGAGCTTGTCAAGGTTGATGCGCTTTTTCGCCGAAACTTCCACCGAGAGAACATCGCCGCCCATGGATTCCACAACGACCTCTTGGGCCAGCAAGTCAAGGCGGACTTTGTCGGGATTGGCACCCGGAACATCAATCTTGTTTATGGCAACAACAATGGGGACACCTGCCGCTTTGGCGTGGTGAATGGCCTCTATCGTCTGGGGCATAATGCCGTCGTTGGCGGCAACTACAAGCACCACAATGTCCGTGATTTTAGCACCGCGAGCGCGCATGGCGGTAAAGGCGGCATGGCCCGGAGTGTCTATGAAAGTAACCTTTTGCCCCGTGGGAACCTGGACCTGATAAGCACCGATGTGCTGGGTAATGCCGCCGGCCTCGCCTTCGGCTACATTAGCG
Organism: uncultured Pseudomonadota bacterium; assembly: GCA_902783675.1. Taxonomy (GTDB): domain Bacteria; phylum Pseudomonadota; class Alphaproteobacteria; order CACZRW01; family CACZRW01; genus CACZRW01. The sequence goes on from CACZRW010000028.1 coordinate 2,586, forward strand.
GAGCGCAAGGCGTCCAGCAGCGAGGTTTTGCCGTGGTCGACATGGCCCATCACCGTCACGACGGGAGGACGATAACGAAGTTGATCTTCAGAATCTTCTTCGCGCTTTAAAATATCTTCAACATCCGAGTCGGCAACGCGGCGGTAGGGGTGCTTTAATTCCTCGGCAACAAGTTGCGCGGTGTCGGCGTCAATGGTCTGAGTTATGGTCGCCATTACGCCAAGCTTCATAAGCACCTTTATCACATCGGCAGAGCGCTCGGCCATGCGGTTGGCAAGTTCGCCGACGGTGATAGTCTCGGGAATAGTAACTTCACGATAAACCTTTTCCTGCGGCTTTTGCTCGCCCATCATGCGGCGGATTTGCTTTTCTCTGGCGCGCTTTATGGAAGCGAGCGAGCGGCCGCGACGCGGGGCGCCGTCATCGTCATCACCGAAAACCGAGTTAATGGAAATGCGTCCGCCGCCACGGCGTTCGTCTGATCCTTTGCGACGCGAGAAACGGGACAAAGCCTCTTCCTCGGCTTTTTTGCGGCGGGCAAGGACGGACCTGTCATCGTCGTCGTCCTTTTCCTTGTCCGAGAACTTTTTGCCAAAATCCTTTGCCAGTTGCGCCTTTTCCGGATTGGGCGGAGGTGTGGGCATGGGCGAGGACTTACTGCCCAGCGGTCTTACCGTTTTAGAGACATAAACAGGCTTGGCAGAAGCAGCAGCGGCCTCGGCGGCTTTGGCGGCAGCTTCGGCAGCGGCTTTGGCGGCCTCGGCGGCCTTAGCAGCGGCTTCGGCCTTGGCGGCAGCTTCGGCAGCCTTGGCGGCGGCTTCGGCTTTGGCAGCGGCCTCGGCGGCTTTTTTCTTGTTTTCCTCTTCGACTTTTTTGGCTTCCTGTAAAAGCTTAAGGCGTTGCATCTGCTCCTCGGTCATCGCCTTGGGCGCAGATTCGCTTTCAGGAGAGAACACCCTTTTCTTCTTAACCTCAACAACCGTCACCGAGCCTTTGCCGTGCGTAAGGTTTTGGCGAAGTTGCGAGCCGGTGGTGCTCACAGGCGTCTTTAGCCCGAGCTTGCTGCCAAACTTTAAGGTTTTGGTGCTTGCGGGTTGTTCTGTCGTTTGTTTTTCCTGTTCTTCGGTCATACTTTTTAATCAGCCTTTAAGTTAGAGTTTATGGTTTCTGTGTCAGTAGAGTTTACTTCATTTTCTTCGGGTTTGCCACGAAAAAGCTCATAGCGCATGATATCGCGGGCAAGGGTTTTGGTAAGACTGCCCTTTATCAGCCCGATGCAGGCGCAATTTTTCTCGCCCGCCAAGTCCGAGAGCTCCTCAATGGAAAGGAAGGAAAAGGTCTTTATGTCCGCCGCTAAATCGCCTTGAAGCAGGCCGTCCACGCTGGCCGCGGACGCGTCGGAAGCAAGGATTATTGCCGAAAGCTCTTTACCCGCCTTTAGTGCGGCTTCGGTCTTTTTAAAGCCGACTTCAAGCACTTTGGCCTTGGCGCATAGTCCGAAAAGATCCTTTAGCCTTTTTATAAAGACTTCCTCAACCACCGCGGGCAGGTTAAAAGGCATCTTCGCCCCCTGGCGCCCGTATTTGCGGTTGATGAAGTGTTTGGCTTTGGTGATGTTCGACAGTGTCTTTCTGTCGGACTTGAACCAAATCCCCCGAGTCGGGAGCTTTTCTGCCAAGTCAAGCGTGAGCACGCCTTCGGGGGAAACGACAAAGCGAAGCATATCTTCGCGATTGCCGTATTCCTCACTGGCTAGGCACTTCTTGACCAGCAAACCTTTGCTCCTTTTCTTACGCATCGGCGAGGGCTTCCTCCTTTTCCGTGGTGGTGGCAGAGGCGGCAGAGGCGGCTTTAGCGTCCTCCTCGGCGAACCAGCTTTCCCTTGCTTTCATAATAAGCTTGTCGGCTTTGCCTTTGGTCATATTCTCCGAGCCGACGATTTCCAAAAGCTCGTCAGAGGCAAGGTCGGCAAAGTCGTCTTTGGTCTTGACGCCCGCCTCGCCCAAAGCAACCAGCATGGAAGGCGTAAGGCCTTCGGTGGCGGCAAGCTCGGCGGTAACGCCCAGTTCTTTATATCTGGACTTATCCTCTTTGTTCTTGACTTCAAGGTAGTTTTTGGCGCGGTTTTGCAGTTCGGTCGCAAGCTCCTCGTCAAAGCCCTCTATCTCGGAAAGTTCGTTTAAGGGAACATAAGCGATGTCCTCAAGCGTGTTAAAGCCTTCGGCAACCAGCAGGTGCGCCATAACATCTTCAATGTCCAAAGCGTCAATGAACAGTGCCGAGCGGCGCGCCATTTCCTTTTGGCGAGTTTCGGCTTCTTCGGCTTCGGTAATGATGTCGATATACCAGCCCGAAAGTTGCGAGGCAAGGCGAACATTCTGACCGCGGCGGCCGATGGCCAGCGACAACTGATCCTCGGATACAACTACTTCAATGTGCTTGGTTTCCTCGTCCAAGATTACTTTCAGCACCGCCGCGGGCGCGAGAGCGTGAACGACAAAGGCGGCAATGTCCGGAGTCCATTCAATGATGTCAATCTTTTCGCCTTGAAGCTCGTTTACAACCGCTTGCACGCGAGAGCCGCGCATACCTACGCAAGCGCCCACGGGGTCAATCGACGAGTCGTGCGAGATGACGGCAATCTTTGCCCTTGAGCCGGGGTCACGGGCGACCGCCTTTATCTCTATAATGCCGTCGTAGATTTCCGGCACTTCCTGTGTGAACAGCTTTGCCATGAACTCGGGGCAGGTGCGGGAAAGGAAAATCTGCGGGCCCCTTTGCTCCTCGCGCACATCGGTGACATAGGCGCGGACGCGGTCGCCGACGCGGAAAGTCTCGCGGGCAATAAGCTCGTCACGGCGAAGCAGTGCTTCCGCCTTGCCCAAGTCCACTATGACATTGCCGATTTCAATGCGCTTAACAATGCCGTTTAAGACTTCGCCTATCTTGTCCTGATACTCTTCAAACTGGCGGATACGCTCGGCCTCGCGCACCTTTTGCACGATAACCTGCTTTGCCGTTTGCGCCGCAATGCGCCCAAAGTCGATGGGAGGAAGGGGGTCAACAATGTAATGTCCCGCCTCGGCGTCTTTGTCCTTCTTTCTGGCGGTGGAAAGTTCAATTTGCGTGACTTCGTTTTCAACTGCGCCGTCCTCAACAATTTCAATGTAGCGGGCAAGCTTTATCGCGCCCGTGCGGCGGTCAATGAAAGCGCGAACATCATGCTCGGCGCCGTATTTGGAGCGCCCCGCCTTTTGTATGGCTTGCTCCATGGCAATGATAACTTCTTCTTTGTCGATGCCCTTTTCTCTGGCGACAACATCAGCCATTTGAATAAGTTCGGGACGGGGTAATGCGGTAATTTGTTCTTCCATAATAAAAACCTTTTTCGTTATTGGTTTGGCGTTTTCAGCATTTCATCGGTGAGCAGCAATTTTGCCTTTGCTATCGCGGAAAAAGGAAGCGCAACTTCCTCTTTTTTCCCTTCAAGGGAAAGCAAAATCTCGTCAGCCTCGGAAAGGCCGGTTATTTTTCCTTTAAATCTTTTTTGTCCCGATATTGGAACCTCGGTTTCAATCTTGGCAAAAAAGCCGTTGAAGCGGACAAAGTCAGCCAGTTTGGTCAGCGGACGGTCAAGTCCCGCAGAACTTATTTCCAAAGAGTATCTGCCCTCTATCGGATCTTCAACATCAAGTATGGCGGAAAGTTCACGGGACACTTTTTCGCAATCGTCAACGGTGATAGCGACTTCGTCCTTTCTTTCTATCATAACTTGTAAGACCTTGCGCGAGCCTTCGTGACGAATCATCAGGCGCACAAGATCATAGCCCATACTTTCCAGCACGGGAGTAACTATGTTTTCTAATTTTTCATACCTTTGCATCGGTAGTCAAAAATCCTTTTTTCCTAACAAAAAGAGCGGGCGCGAGGCCCACTCTTATTTTAACTTATAAGAATGTATGAAAGGGTTTGTA
>CACZRW010000029.1 GCA_902783675.1 uncultured Pseudomonadota bacterium
ACTTGATTCACGTGAAACATTAACTTTATCTCGCGCCGACTCGTATATCGGAGTAATGATAGACGACCTTATCCGTTGCGGCGTTGACGAGCCTTACCGCATGTTTACCTCGCGCGCGGAATACCGCTTGTGCCTGCGTGCCGACAATTCCGACATTCGTCTGACGCCGCTTGGCATAAAATTAGGTATTGTCAGCAAGGAAAGAGCCGCCGCCTTCACCGCCAAAGTCGCGGCGCTGGACGCCGCCCGCACCCTTTGCCAAAGCTTGAAATACACACCTAAGCAATTGAAAGATAAAGGCTTTCCCGTGAATATGAATGGCAAGAGCCGCTCAATTTTTGACCTTTTATCATACCCTGAAATTAGTTTTTCCGCTCTGTCCAACGCCTTTCCAAAACTGCAATCTTTAACCCCCGAAATTGCCCGCCAAATAGAAATAGAGGGCAAGTATAAGGGTTACCTTGACCGTCAAGAGGCGGATATTCGCCTGTTTAAAAAGGACGAGGAGCTGAAAATCCCCACCGATTTTGATTACGATAAAGTAGGGGGCTTATCCACCGAAATAAAGGAAAGATTAAAGCGCGCCCAGCCCGAAAACATAGGTATAGCCTCGCGTTTAGCGGGCATCACCCCTGCCGCCATTACGGCCCTCATCGGACATTTAAAGAAGTTCAAAGCTAGTTTATAAGATGATAAGTTTATAAGTTGAAAAAGAAGAGGGGAGATGTCATTCGCGCGCCTTTCTTCGTCATTCTCGCGCACAGCGCGGGAATCCAGCCCTCCCCGAAGGGGAGAAAACCTTAACCCTTAACCCTTAACCCTTAACCCAGGGACGAAGTCCCTTTCATTCCTCATTCCTCATTCCTTATTAAACTCCCTTCCTTCCCCCTTCCTTTTCTTTTTGCCCTGTGCTATAACTTTTCCCGTTAACGAGGGAGAAAATGGCACACGAAACCTTCACAAAAGAGGACTTTTTAGAAGAGTTTGGTAAAGATGTTTCACGTGAAACGCTTGATAAACTAGCTATTTACGAAGCACTTTTGCGAAAGTGGCAAAAGACCATAAACCTTGTCGGCGCCTCAACTTTAAACAATATTTGGCAAAGGCACTTCCTCGACTCGGCACAACTCCTTAACTTTTTCCCGAAAAAGGCTGTCCGGTTCGTAGACTTCGGCTCGGGCGGAGGTTTCCCCGTCTTGGTTTATGCTCTGCTGCTTGCCGACAAAAAGCCGCAAAAAGCCTATGAAATCCACGCCATTGAAAGCGACGCCCGCAAGACGGCGTTCATGCGCGAAGTCGTGCGCTCGTGCCAGCTTGATGTTCGCGTCCACACCTCAAGAATTGAGCAAATTGCGGCTATAAGAGCAGATGTTATAACCGCTCGCGCCCTTGCCCCGCTTGATACTTTGTTGACATACATGCGCCCGTTTACTACAAACGACACCACTTGCCTTTTCTTAAAAGGGCAAACTGCCGAGGAGGAGATTGCTAAACTTGGCCGTAAAAGGCAAATGGATATAACGCTGCACCCCAGCATTTCCGACACTTCGGGGCACATTGTCGAGATAAAAAACATAAGGGAGTTTTAATAAAGATGGCAAAAATCATCGCCATAGCCAACCAAAAAGGCGGAGTAGGTAAAACCACCACGGCAGTCAATCTTGCCACGGCTTTATCCGCGATAAACAAAAAGATTCTCTTGATTGACCTTGACCCCCAAGGAAATGCCTCGGTAAGCGTGGGCGAGCAAAGAGCATCTGCAGGGCCAAGCGCTTATACGGTTTTGCTGGGAAAAGACCCTTTGGAAAAGGCACTGATAGCCACCAAAATCCCGCACCTTTCCTTGCTTCCGGCCTCACAAGAGTTGCTGGGAGTGGATTTGGAGCTTTCCTCTGCCGCCAAGCCGCACTTTTTCCTTAAAACAGCGCTGGCAAAGGCAGAAGAAGCCTTTGATTATATCATCATTGATTGTCCGCCCGCGGTGGGCATGCTGACCATCAACGCCTTAGTTTCTGCCGCGTCCATAATAATCCCCATTCAATGCGAATATCTCGCGCTGGAAGGCGTGGCGGATCTGGTAAAGACGATTGCCAAGGTGAAAAAGCACTTTAACCCGGATTTAAAAATCCAAGGCATTGTTTTGACTATGTATGACGCTCGCAACAATTTGTCGGCAATGATAGCCGGCGATGTCAGAAATTACTTCGGCGAAAAGGTATATAGCACTGTAATTCCAAGGAATGTGCGGGTTTGCGAGGCTCCGTCACATGGCAAGCCCGTCATCTTATACGATTATCGCTCGGCAGGTTCCGAGGCTTATGTAAAACTTGCCGCCGAACTTTTGAAGCAAGAAAGAAAGGAGAAAACCGCCAATGCCAAACGCTAAGAAAATGGGCCTTGGGAAGGGATTAAGTGCGCTTTTGGGCGACGACAACGAGCTTTCCACGGAAACCGTAATGTTTTTAAAAACGCTTTCGCTGCTTCCTTCTCCCTTCCAGCCGCGTAAGAACTTTGAAGGCGATGCCTTAACCGACTTGGCGCAATCCATAAGCGAAAAGGGCGTTTTGCAACCTGTTTTGGTAAGGAAAAAGGCTGACGGCAATTATGAAATCATTGCCGGCGAGCGCCGCTGGCGTGCTGCCAAACAGGCCGGCCTGCAAGAGATTCCCGTGATTATTAAAGAATTTGCCGACAAAGAGGCTTTGGAAGTTGCGCTTATTGAAAACATTTTGCGCGAAAACTTAAACCCTCTGGAAGAGGCCGAGGGCTACCGTCGCCTTATAGACGAATTTAAAAACACGCAAGAGCAGCTGGCAAAGGCTCTTGGCAAGTCTCGCTCATATATTGCAAATTCGCTACGGCTTTTGGGGCTTCCCGCCGAGGTCAAGGATATGCTGGCATCGGGGCTTCTAACCGCCGGCCATGCCCGTAGCCTTATAACCGCCGCGAATCCTAAGGAATTAGCGCAAAAAATCATAAATGCCGGACTAAATGTCCGTCAAACCGAAAAGCTTACCAAAGAGGCAAAGGGCAAAGCGCCGACACCGGCAAAAACAAAAGCGGTAAAACCAAGGCAAAGTGCCGACTTGCAGGCGCTGGAAGAGGATTTATCCGAAAAGCTTAAAACGCCTGTCTCCATAAAATTAAAAGGAAACAAGGGCTCCATAACGATTAACTTCAAAGGCTTTGAAAAGCTGGACGACCTGTTGGAAATTATATCCCGCGCCGCCAAGTTACAAAAATAAAACCGTTAGGAATCACTTTGTAATTACAACTTTTGTTTTATTAAAA
>CACZRW010000030.1 GCA_902783675.1 uncultured Pseudomonadota bacterium
AAATTAGCGCTATTGCGAGTCTCGCAAAATCCACGTACGTTTATGTACGCTAGGATTTTGCTCGCTCTTATATCACTAATAGCACGACGCTTTCTTTGGATTTATGCTTGTGTGTTGGGAAATTGCTCGTCCTTGTATCGTGAATAGTCCTTTCCGGTAAACACATAGTAAACACGATGAAGTTTTCTGGTCATTGAGTGTGCTATGTTATAAAAAGAATTTTGCAGGTTTTCAGGGCATTAATCTTTATTAAAAAACGTTGATCTGTATCCGTCAATTTGTTTTCCAGTCATTTTTGTAGATTTTTTATAAAAGTCATAATCTTTTATGATGTGCCCTAAATCTAATACTCTGTATCCTTTTTTATACATTTCGTAAGCTAAGCACTTACCTGTTGGTCCCATTGCAAATATTAAAATATTTTTAATGGGTTCATTTAAACATTTTTCATGTAATTCATTATAGGCATCAAAAGCATTTTCTGTCGGTCCATATATGTAGTTGATTGAAGAAGCGTTTTCAAAAATATTGTATTTAATATTTTTATAAACTCTGTCCCCTGTAATAATGGTTATGGCCTTATCATTCCATATCTGTTTTAATGAATTATAGTGTTTTTCAAAATCATACTCTTCTAGTTGGGAAAAAGTTAGAGAGATAAAACTTGAATAATATATTTTTTGGGGATTGTAATATTTTAAAATTATTTCATGCCATTTTGGCAACCAATTTAAAATAAACTGTTTTGGTTGTTCTTCTAGTTGCATTGGATACTGGTAATATAATTCCGGAAGCCCAATCAATAAGTTTGGATTTTCTTTAAAAAATATCTCTTTAAGGATATTTTTTATGCGATAGTCATATTTTTGAAAACAAATACTGTGGCCTTCCATAATTAAAAACTCTCCATCTCCAAACCGAATTAAACTTTCGTTACTATTGAGTAGTTTTTTTATTGTATCCCAGGAATTTTTCATTTTTGGTATTTTGATATTATTCCAACAGTATTTGGTTTTTAACATGGTTAATTCCGTAATATTACTCACTAATGAATATAGTGAGCCACTTGAAGAATTAAGCGGCAACCAATTGTTATTGTTAATTTTTTTTCTTTTAACTTTAATCTTAACTTTGATCCCAAACACAGTGACAATTTTATGCCGTTTATTTTGGGAGTTTTTAATGGAAAATATGTTTTCCAAAAGAGTGTTTTTTTGTTTAGTACAACAAATGTGTTTGATCTGCTCTTGTAACTTTTTATCATCTGTTAAAAAATCGAGCATATCTTGTTTAATTCTGGCATCTCCTGCCGAAGTTAAATCTTTCTTGGTTTTTGATACATTCGTTTCATGCCATCTGTACATAAGTAACACTTGCGGTATGTTATATACTTCTAAGTATCTTATTGCTCTTGACCATAAATCATAATCTTCTGCGTTTGCGAAATCTTCATTATAATGAAGGTTATATTTTTTCATTTCGTTTTTTCTGAACATTGCCGTCGGATTGCCGATGCAACATCCTTTTAGCAGGTCTAAATATTTAGGATGTTCAACATGTTTAATGGTTAAATTATTCGGGAAAAGTTCAAACCAACTACCGATTATAGATACATTTGGGTTATTTTCTAAATAATCGACTTGTGTTTTTAATCGTTCCGGCAAAGATATATCGTCACTATCCATGTTGGCAATAAATTGTCCTGTAGCTAAAGATAATAAGCGGTTGCGTGTTTTAGGTATCCCTATATTGGTTTCATTTTTATAATATCTTATGCGTTTATCTTTGTAGGATTTAATAACCTCTTCAGCATTGTTAGTAGAGCCGTCATTTACGATAATAAGCTCAAAATCTTTAAAGGTTTGATTAAGGATACTTTCGATCGCTTTTCGCAAGTATTCTTCTTTTGTGTTATACACAGGCATTATTACGCTTACTTTAGGGGTGTTATGTTTCATCTCACAAAACCTTTCACTAAAATAACCAGTAGCGTTAAGGCCAGCACTATGGAGAGGCATAAAAACATCTTACAAAGCTTTTTATATTTCTTTAATTTTTTGGTGTGTTTTTTTGTATCAAAGAAGACTTTTTCTATCAGCCCTTTGTCCTTTAGATATGAATCAAGGTGATGATTAAACAGGGCCTCTTTCCAATCATCGTTTAATCTGGCAATGTCATTCCTGGTTGGTTCGTTAGGCCTTCGGTATTTGAATAAGATTTCATCAATGCGGTATACTCCGCATCCGTTCTCAATCAAAGATAGCCATAAATCCCAGTCTTCACATCCCCTATCCATATAGGGTTTATATCCACCGACTTTGATAAAATCGGATTTTCTAAAAAGGGCGGTGCAAAGAATACAATTACTATACAGAATATTCGGGAATTGATATTCGGGGAATTCCAAAAGTTTGTTCTTTTCGCCGAATAGTTCAACCTTGCAATAGACAATGCCTATGTCCGGTCGGCTGCTTAATATTTTAGCCGCTTTTTCTACATAGGTATCGGCAATAATGTCATCGGCATCTAAGGGTAAAATGTAGTCACCTGTTGCCTTTTCTATTGCGGTATTTCTCGCTACGATTACTCCTTTATTTTCCTTAAAATCAATAAACTTTATGTTGTCGTGCTTCTCTGCATAACCTTTGATTATGTCGGCCGAGTTATCGGTTGAAGCGTCATCTACGCATATTATCTCTATGTTTTCATAGGTTTGTTTGATGGCCGATTCTATAGCTTCGGCTACATACGGAGCCTTATTATAACATGGAATAATAATGGAGACTTTCGGGCTATTCTTTTCCGCATATTCCGGGGGATGTTTTATAAGTTTCGGTTTTAGGCTTTTATTTTTATCCGAAGCAGCGGCTTCAGGAAGCGTATCAATCAATGACTTTGCCATGGCGCAAATCCTTTGCTAATGGTTTGTGCCCGGCACTATTGCTATTTTGTTTAGAAAATAAGGCGGTCGGAGTGGTCGCAAATCACATCGTATAAAGTGACCTTTTAGATATGAACATAGTTGCACACATCAAAAGCACCCCGACCATGAGTCGAGGGATTCTGCTGTTGCTCGTGCAACAACTAACGGTTTCATCCAGAACCGTATACGATAAAAGAGCTTGCGACAGCTCCGCACCTTCTCAGGCACTGACCTACTTTATGGGTAAGCTGCTTGGAATATGAATTAAAAATAATTCTTGGTCAATAGAAGATAGAAATAATAGGGGGGGGGGCTGAGCCCCTTAGGTTAAGGTTAGTTTATAAGGTGATAAGGTTATAAGTTGAATGAGAAAAGGAGGGGGTCGCCAGGATTGTCCTTCGCTCACTTTGCTCGCTTCGTTCATCTTCGCTTCGCTGCGATTCCGAACCTTCCAGGTTCTCATCAGCCTCCCATACCAAAAAAATCTCCCCCAAAAGGGGGAGCTTTTTTATGGTTGGGTCGCCAGGATTCGAACCTGGGAATGACGGGATCAAAACCCGTTGCCTTACCGCTTGGCGACGACCCAATAAACTTTAGATTGCTTTTAAGCTTTGGCAGCTTTGCCGGTCTTTGCAGTCTTCTTTTCAATGCGCTTCTTGACCGCAAGAGCCTCACTCGTAAGCTTGCTGTCGTTCGTGCCGAGCAAATAAGAGTCAATGCCTCCGTTATGCTCAATCGTCCGAAGCCCCCTTACCGATACTTTCAACTTTATCGTCTCGCCCAAAGTCTCGCTAAGCATTGAAACTTTCTGCAAATTAGGAATAAAACGGCGGCGGGTGTGATTATTCGCGTGGCTTACATTGTTGCCCGTCATAACGCCTGTTCCTGTAATCTCGCAACGTCTAGACATTTTCTGTCTTCCTTTCTTTACTTTATTCTTTATACGAAATGGAAGTGTGTAGATATACTTTTTCCCGCCTCTAGTCAAGCAAAAAAACAAAAAAGCACAAAAGAAGTGCAAAAGGTGCTCTTTTCCATAAGGTGTTGACAAGAAAAGTAACTGTGGTAGCCTGTGACGATTAAAAATCTTAGTAAGGAGAATAAAGTGGAAGAAGTAAAGTTCGGAAGTGAAGATGAAAACAAGATTGACTATATTTTGCGCAATACCAATCATTTTCTAAAAGACGGGACTTATTGTAATCAGGTGAAGACCGATTTGATTAAAATGTCTTGCAGCGAAAATATTGAAAAAGGCGTGGATTATTCCGCGGCAATGCTTGCTTATTTGGATGCAAAAAAGCAGGCCGGATACAGCTCTTGCGGCGCGCGTAAGGCAATAAGAAACAACCTTCGCCATCACTATGTGCGGATGTTTAAAGAGCGTCAGCTGCAAACGATAGAGAAAAACACTGCCATCATTAGGGAAAAAGCCGAATTATCCAAGGAAAACTCCTTATAGCAACGGTTCCTCTTTTTAAAAAAAATTAAAAAGTTAATAAAGCGGGTATTGCAATTGGTCTATACTCGTTTTATTGTAACTTTTGTTAACTTTGGTTAACAACGGGGAACCAGTAAAAAAGGGGAGAAATATGCGGGTTTTACTTATAGAAGACGATAAAGCTGTTTCACAAAATATAGAGCTTCTTTTGAAAAAAGAGGGCATGGTCGTTGACTTGGCGGACTATGGCGAGGACGGTATTGAAATAGGTAAGATATACGACTATGACATTATTATCCTTGATTTAATGTTGCCGGACATCAACGGATATGAGGTGTTGTCACGGTTACGCGCGGCAAAAGTTACTACTCCCGTTTTGATTCTATCCGGTCTTTCCGGCCCCGATAAAAAGGTAAAAGGTCTGTGCTCGGGTGCCGACGATTACCTTACCAAGCCCTTTGATCGTCAGGAATTGGTCGCTCGCATCAATGCTATTGTCCGTCGTTCGCAAGGCCATGCCGAGCAGATTATCCGCATCGGCAATATGGAAATTAACCTTGGCGCGCACATGGTTTCCATTAAAGGCAAGCCCGTGCATCTAACCGGTAAGGAATATGCGATTCTGGAGCTTATGGCTTTTCGCAAAGGCAGCACTCTTAATAAGGAGCAGTTCCTTAACCACCTTTACGGCGGAATTGATGAGCCCGAGCTCAAGATTATTGATGTTTTCATCTGTAAACTTCGCAAAAAGCTTATTCAAGCGACCGGCGGCGATGATTATATCGTGACGGTATGGGGGCGCGGCTATATGCTTCAAGACCCCAAGGCCAACAAAAAGAAAGGCAAATAAGGAAGAGCTTTCGTAGCTTAAAAAGCTAATCAAAAAAGTCGTTTAGGATTTTGTGCTTTTCGGCCAAAAGGGCGTTGTATCTTTCCCATAATTCGGCGGGAGGATTGTCAAGGTAAGGGGCGAGCGCCTTTCCCGCTTCTTCAATCTCGGCGTTCAGAGTTTTAAGTTGGAGCGAAGTCAGGCGGTCTTGCATTTCCTTGTCAATTTCGTCCCCGTATTTGGTCGTCCTTTGCAGCATTTCCATTTCGGATGCGATGAAGGAAAGATTTTCCTCTTTGCCGGCCTTTTTAATTATGTCCAGCATGTCCTCGCGGGTGAGGTTATCGCTTTCAATAAGCGCGTTTTCAACCACCTCGGCAAGCTCGGTTAAGCCATTGGTAAAGAAGTTAAGCGAGGTGATTTTTTCCAGCCACTTCGCCATGTAATTCGGATAGCAGATAAGATAAGCCAGCATCATCTTGCCTTCGCCGATATTGGGTTTTGATGAGGGAAGGTGCGAGGTTAAGTCCGGCTTTACAGCGCCATACCCGCCTTTTTTATGAGGGTTTACCCTTTCCCATAAGCGGTTTTTAAAGTCGCGGCGATAGTAGTTTTGCACGCTTTTATTTGTTATGCGGCTTGTGAGATTTGCAATCTCTTTTTCAAGTGCGGCTTTGCGTTCGGGGGTGTTTAGGACTTTGCCCTTTACCAGCTTATGCCACAGAAAATCCGCCAAAGGTTTTGCGGATTTAAGCAAGTCGCGAAGGGCGGATTTGCCCTGCTTTTTTAAGATTTCGTCAGGGTCAAGGCCTTCGGGCAGAAAGACAAACTTCAGCGAATAGCCCTCTTTCAAAATGGGAATGACGCGGTCGGCGGCGCGTGAGGCCGCCATAAAGCCCGCCTTGTCGCCGTCAAAACAAATGGTCGGCTCGGGGACGATTTTCCAAAGCTGCTCTATTTGCGCATCGGTTAAAGCGGTGCCGAGAGGAGCAACCGCAAAGTCAAAGCCTGCTTGATGCAGAGAGATGACATCCATGTAGCCTTCGACCAAGGCGATAATCTTGTTATTGTGAGCGGGGACCGAGGCCTTGGAAAAAGCGTATAGCACTTCGCCTTTGTGGAAAAGTTCGGTTTCGGGTGAGTTAAGATACTTTGGCTCGGAATCGTCCAAGACGCGGCCGCCGAAGGCTATGACTCGTCCCCTTTTGTCCGTAATCGGGAACATCACGCGGTTTTTAAAGTATTCATAATCTCCTTTGTCGCCGTGCTTAAAAAGACCGGTGGCGAAAAGCTGTTCCTCGGTGACGCCGTTTGCAAGCAAGGTGCTTTTTAGAGATTTCCCTCCGCCCGAAAAACCCAGGCGAAAGCCTTCAATGCTGGCATCGTCTATGCCGCGGGCGTAAAGGTAGGAAAGAGCGCGTTTGCCCGCGTCAGAGTGCAGTTCGGATTGGTAAAAGCGGCAGGCTTGTTCCAAAACATCATATAAGGTGGCGCGGTGCTTTTCTCTTTTCATTTCCGCAGGTGAGCTTTTAGGCACTTCCAGCCCCGCCATGGCGGCTAATTTTTCCACGGCTTCGGGGAAGGAAAGTCCCTCGGTCTGCTGGACGAACGAGATTATATCGCCGTGTGCGCCGCAACCGAAACAGTGGTAAAAGCCCTTATCCTCGGAAACGGAAAAGCTGGCGGTCTTTTCATTGTGAAAGGGACATAAGCCCCAGAATTGCCCCGTGCCTTTACGCGTAAGCGCGACCTTCTTTCCCACAAGCTCCGAGATGGAAATGCGGGAGTGAAGTTCGTCCATAAAGCGCGGGGGAAAAGCCATGTCCTACGATCCGGATAACATTTGCTTTATAGTGGCAGAGGCAGCGGAAAAGTCCAATTGTCCCGCATATTTTGCCTTTAACTCGCCCATGACTTTGCCCATGTCTTTTATGCTGCTTGCGCCGGTGGCGGCAATGACGGCTTTAATCGCGGCGGCGACTTCTTCGGCCGATAATTGCTTCGGCATAAATTCGCGAATAATGTCAATTTCTGCTTGTTCTTTGTCTGCCAAGTCCTGCCGATTGCCCTTTTTATACATTTCTATACTGTCGTTTCTTTGCTTTATCATGGAAGCAAAAAGCGAAAGAATGCTTTCGTCCGAAATGCCGTCGCGGTTCTCTTCGGTGCGAGAGGCAATGTCCTTATCCTTTATCGCCGCAAGTATCAGGCGAATCGTGCCGGTGCGAGATTCGTTCTTTGCTATCATTGAGGCTTTCAATTCTTCTTTTAATTTGTCGCGTAACATTTTTTCTCCTTATGTTTAATGTGAGCGTTATAGTGTGGGCGGAGTGTAACACGCGCTATCGCCAATTGCAAAAAATAACTATTCACAAAAATAACTATTCACAAAAGGAAAATGTTGCTAGAGTTTGCGAAGATTGATTTTTGAATTGATTTTTAAAAGGAGATAATGCCATGAAAATAAAGACATTAGGGTTTTTGTGCGGACTTACACTGCTCGCCGCGTGTGCGACCGAGACGGTGGATTCCGATTTCGGAGTCGAAGGCTATACCTATGTAGGCGATAACGGTGCCGAGATAGTCTATGGCTCGATGGAGGACTTTAACAACAAGGTGCAGCAGAAGGTCTACTTCGGTTTTGACAGCTCAACCCTTGATCCCGACGCTATTGCCGTGTTGAAGGATCAGGCGGTGTGGCTTCAGGCATATCCGGGAACCTCGGTGGTAATTGAAGGTCATTGCGACGAACGCGGAACTCGCGAATATAACCTTGCTCTTGGCGAGCGCAGAGCAAGCGCGGTCAGGAATTATTTGGTATCGCAAGGCATAGTGCCGTCTCGTATCAGCACTATTTCCTATGGTAAGGAAAGGCCCGAGAATGTGGGAAGCGACGCTTCCGCATGGGCGGCTAACCGCAGAGCCGTTACGGTGATTCAATAAGTCTTAAAGGGGTGCCTTTCTTGCTCTTTACCGCTTACTGCCGCTTTGATGCGACTATGGGGAATTAAATGAGGAAAAGTTTTGCGGCAGTTTTGGTGCTTTTTGTCTTTGCGGTCGTTTGTCTTCCGTCGGTTTTGTGCGCGGAAAGTTTGCCCGAGCAGGTCGCGCGCTTGGAAAAAGACTTAAACGACTTGCAGCGGCAATTCTATAAAGGCAACGCGGGGACGAG
>CACZRW010000031.1 GCA_902783675.1 uncultured Pseudomonadota bacterium
AATCTCTCCCCATCCGCCATAATAAAAAAGCGCCCCTTTTGGGGTGTTTTTTATCGGTGATAATGCTTCGGTCGGGGAAATCAGTGCTTGGCGCCGGCGAAATTAAAGCCGATAACTCCCGCAGTAATCATCACGGCCGAAAGTATCTTTAACAAGTTAATAACATCTCCGTAGAATAAAAAACCGACCAAAAACACGGCGATAATCGCCAAAGATGACCAAGTCGCATATACAAAACTCACATCAAGCTTTTTGCCCGCAAACGCTGCGAAAGTAAAACTTAAACCATACGCCGCAAAACCTCCGATTGCAAAAACCACCACAGACATGCCTTGCGACTCTTTCATCAAAACCACCGCGATTACTTCCAAAAGCACGGCTAAAAACAAATACAAATAACTCATGGCGACCTAACCAACCTAATAAAGCGCACCTGCCACACTAAAACCTATCACGCCGAAAATAATCAGCGAGGCGGAAAGGATTTTCAGCCGATTTACCTTTTCACCAAAGAACACAAAGCCGATAATGAAAATTGCTAAAATAGCGACCGAAGACCACACCGCATACACAAAATCAACTTCCAGATTTTCCGACGCCATACCCGCCAAAGCAAAGCTTAAAGCATAAGAAAGAAAGCCTCCCAAAGCATACCAAAATCTGGTGAGCGCATCGGACTTTTTCATAAAGACAACCGCGGCCACTTCCACCACAATCGCCAAAATCAAATAAATATAGCTCATAAAAAGAACCTCCTCCAAACAAGGATTTTTAAATAACTTCTCGCACGCAAGCTAGTATTTTTTACAAAGAAGTCAACCAAAAAACTTTTCCCCTTGATAAGAGCTCTATTCCTTGCGACAGCAAAAAAAGCGTGCTAACTTGCGATATAGGGAAGGAACATTCCCACGGGAAGCGCCGCTTGCAATCTTTGCAGAACAACGACAACCCGCACTTTTAAAGGGCTTTTAACCATGGCACACGACGACATAAAAAAGACTTTTCAGACCCGCCTTAAAATGTATCCCAAGGACGCAAAGTATTACCGCGCACTTGCCAAAGAACTGGGGCTAAAAGAAAGTGACACTTACAAGCTTTTCTCGGTTATGGGGGCCGAGGAATTAAAGCACTTGCTCACCATAGCCACCCCTCGCGATTTTAAGCATTTTTCTGATTATCACGACGATGCTTTTCGCTTTAATCTCCACACTCACACAAATGCTTCGGACGGCAGAATATCCCCCGAGGATTGGCTTGATTACATGAGTGCATATGCCGACCTTACGGCACAACATATTCCCGCAGATAATAAGCCTTTTCTCACTGCCGCAATCACCGATCACGACACTACGAAAGGCGCCGTTGCCGCGCTAAAAGCACTTATCCGAAATCCCGAAAAATATAAGAATCTTCGCATAGTTTTAGGTTGCGAGTTCAGCACGCATTACAAAGACAAAACGCGCCTAAAAGCCCCCCTGCCCTTTGAAATGATCGGTTACTCAATTAATCCTTTCGATAAAGGGATAAATAAAATCCTTTCTGCATTGTCGCAAGAAAGAATAAAAGCTCTGCCCAAAATCATCGCCAGAATTAATCGCAAAATCGGCACGGATTCCCTTTGCGAAAAGGAGCTTTTATTTGCGACTCCCCTTTTAAGAAAGGGCCTCAGCATCTACCTCCCTTATGGCATTTACAAATACATAAATTATAAGCTGGGCGAGGAGGTAGCAAACCGCATAAGAGAATATATTTTCACCTTTGACGACACCCAAGGCATAAAAATAAATCAAGAGCCCGATAACATTTTCACCGCCTTGAATCGCTCGGGCTTTGGCTTTTTGGGGATAGCTCACCCGGCAAGGACCTTGACCGGCGATAGCTTGGCACAAGATTACATCGCCGCTTGCGAAGCCGAAGGTAAAGACGCCGGACGCGAGATTATGCTCGTTCTTTTATCTGCGCTAAAGGACAAAGGCCTATGTGCCGCCGAAGTAAATTATCAATTCCAAATCGGCGATTTAAAGGAAGTCTATAACGCATACCAAAACGGTTCCCCCTATCCCGACCCCGGCAATTCCACCTACCTTTGGGCAAAAAGCATCAACGATTTTATTGAACAGAACGGATTGTTAAAAACAGGCGGATACGACACTCACCACTACACATTGAACTAACTTAAAGGACCCCTTAAAGATGCTATCTCCCTTGCTTTTAGAAGAATGGAACAAAGCCAAGCCTCTTATCAAAAGGGGCTATCGCGTGCTGGATAAAGAAGTCACCATAGGCATTCCCGGAGTGAGCTTCCCCGCCCTATCCTCGGCAAAAAATACCGGCATAGGCTCTCCCTACGGTGAAGGCGCGGAAAAAGTTGCTTTCTTTTTTGAAGGTGTAGTGGATAAAGTTCTGCTTACCCCCACCGGCGAAACCTTCCCTCCTTATTTTTCTCCCTACACAGGTTCGCTTGGCTATAATCCTTTTTTCATTCCGCTGGAAAAGGCACCTTTCCTTTCCGAAAGCACTTTGGAAAACATATATAAATCGACAAAATCCGAAACCCAAATTGATTATAAGGAAGCAAGCAAACACTATCATAAAGCCCTGCACGAGATATATAAAAACTACCAACACGCCTTAAGTAAAGGCGACAAATTCGCTACGGCTTTACATAAAGATTTAAGTATTTTCACAAAAGAAAACCCATATATCGAAATAGATGCAAAGTATTATCACAGTAAAGAGCAAGACTATTACTTGTTTATAGAGTATCTTGCATCAACTTTTATTAAAGATGCACCTTTTTCATATATAGGTGACATACCCGTGAAACTCCCCGACTCATATTGCCACGCCTATCCGAATATCTTTTTAAAAGGCTTTTCCATGGGCGTCCCCCCGGACAACCTAAACAAGAATGAGACCGACTGGGGCTTCCCCGTCATAAACCCCGATAAATTGTTCAATAAAGACGGTTCGCTTGGCATCGCGGGTAAATTACTAGAGCATATTTTTGATACGACCTTCAAGCGTAATAAAGGCGGTTTGCGTATTGATCATTTCATCGGGATGGTCAACCCCTTCATCATATCAAAAAGCTCCAAATACGAAAGCGGGCGACTGTATTCCAGCCCCGATCACCCGATTTTCAAGAAG
>CACZRW010000032.1 GCA_902783675.1 uncultured Pseudomonadota bacterium
GCGAAAAACTCGCTTTCGTCAAAGTCGCCGAATAAGGGAGTGTCGTCATCATCGGCGGCGGTAAAATTCTCGTCAACCTCGGGTTCTAAAACCAAAGCGAGCTCTTTGGCTTTAGCCTTGGTTTTGTCCTTATTCTCAGCCTTTGCGGCATCTTTGCCTTTGGGAGCAAGGGCAGGCAATTCGGACTGTGTTATCCCCTCTTTCTCGGCAAGCTTGCCAAGGATTTGATTTAAAATGCGGCTGTTTTCCTCTTGCGCTTCAAGCAACATTATAATGGTGTCTTGCTTGCCGGATTCCTGCTTTTCCTCTTTGGAGGCAATGGTGGCAAGAGAGCTTGCGATAATAGAGGCGGTCTTTTCCTGACTTTCGGTGAGCATCTTGGCGACTTCTTTTAAGCCGCCGCCCGTCTCGGGAGAGTTATCCATGACCCTGCCCAAAGCCTCTAAAATCGTCTTTGCGGTTTTGTCCTGACTTGATGCGATAAGCGTTGCAAGCTGGTTTATGGCTTCGCTGCTGTTTCCCTCACCGTGAGAGCCGAGAGGAGAGCCGCTTATGGCCTCGTGAATAGATGTTGATATGGCATTTACCGTCTTTTCATTGCTCTCGGCGAGCATGGCGGCAATCTCTTTGATGTTGTCATTTTGGACCTGTTGAGGCTTGCTGATGGCGTCGCCTACACTCGCCAAAATGATATTGGCCGTCTTTTCCTGAGAGGCGGCAAGCATTCCCGATATTTCTTTCAAACTGTCGTTTTGAACCTGTTGCGGTTTGCTCATCGCGTCGCCCAGCATCTTGGCGATAATTTCCGAAGTTTGCTGCTGGCTTTTAACAATGGCGTCGGCGACGGCATTACCTATGGCAGCAGCAGCGGCGGCGCCGTCCCCGCTTACCAAAGGCGCACCCATTGCCACGGGATAATAGCCACCTTGCGCGCCGGATATCGGCTCTTCAACTTCAATTTCAATCTCTTTGCCGTCCTTGTCCTTGGTCTTTTTCTTGACCTTTTGCGTAGGCACGGGGCCGGCGGCGGCAGGCACGGCTATGGCAGGATTGGCAGCCTGAGCAGCTTGGATTGCCGCGGTGATTTTGGCGATGTCGTCAATGGAAGCATTTTTGCTTTGCGCCTCTGCCAGAGTTTTGGTCAAAAGCTCAACCTGCTTCATAGACTGCTCTTGCATTTGCTCGGCGGTTTTGCTGGTTGACTTGGATATGGCCTCGGCGATGATTTCGGCTTGCTTACGCCCTTCGCTCATCTCAAGCTCGTCCTCGTCGTCCTCCTCTATGGGAAGGCCGCGGCGCTCTTGTAAGTAGGATATGTAGCCGCGAACATCAGAACCGCAAGGAAGCGTTGATAAAACCGAGCGAATGTCGGGGGAAATGTTAAGCACCATTTCATTATAGTGCTCTACGGACTCTTTGCTTAGCACGGAAAGCTGGCGAAAAATGTTGATAAGCTTTTGCGCTTTGGCATAGACATCTTCGCGAATATCGGTGCCTTCCTCGGCAATACCGAGGAACTTTCTTTTCCAGCGCTTAAGATTCAAATGCTGAGATGAAACCGCCATCTTTTATCTTCTATCCCTATTATCCCTATGTCCCTGCAACTGTCCCTGCAACCTAAAAAACACCATATCGGGCTCATGATAAACAAGAAAAAGTTAACATAAGGTAAGTTTTTGCGGCAAAAACTGCACTGTTCGGTAATTTTTGCCGCGTTTTAAACTCTCCCCTCTTTCTTAAAAACAAACCGTTACGCTATGGAGATGAAAGAAACTCTGTGCAAGGCGAAGTATTTGCCTTCCTCGATTTTGACTTTTTCATCGGGGTTTACCTGCACGCCGTAAAGGTTACCTTCGCCGTCCTCGCGAATGGATAGCAGTTTTGCGGTTTTAGCGTCGGTGTAAAGCAGCGCAATGTCGCCTATGCCTACCATTTTGGCGGGGTCAACTATCAAAATGGAGCGCGCGGGCAGGAAAGAACCGAGCCGTCGGGAGCAAAGGCTTACGCCGTAAGCTTCGTGAGGATTGGCGACATTGGGCGGGCACATAATCGTGCCGGAAGGGGCGTCTTTATCAATGATAATATCACCGCCGGCGCCTGCCGTGCCATAGATGTTAAGGGCAATTTCGCTACGCTCTTTTGACCTTAGTCCCATTCTGCCGATGGGCAAATCGGCGTAAGAGTTTCTTGCCGAAGTAATGGCGCGGAACTTGGCGTCACCCGGTTGAATAAACTCCTCTAGCGCGCCGGTTCTATCCAGATCGTAAATCTTTACCTGAACTTCCTCGGGCGAGAAGCCGAGAGCAGACGCAATATCCGTGAACTCCTTTTGCGATACTTCGCGCTGGCCCATTTCAATTCTGTGATAGACGGAAAGGGTAAGGTTCGCGGCCTTTGCCACCTCGGCAAGGGTAAGGTTCTTTTCGCCGCGCAGGTAGCGGAAGCCCGCGCCCATTCTCTTGATGCCGCTGCGTTCGTTTATCTTACTGCGGCGCTCCTGTTCGGCCCGCCATGCGTTTATGACTTCGGGCTGGCTGGTGGCTTCGTTGACAAAGACATCCTCGGGGTTGCACTTCAAAAGCTTGGTGATTTTTGCCAGCTGCTCCTTGTCAATGCGACGGTAGCCCTTTTCAATCTTACTGACGGCCGAGAGGCTGATGCCCAAATAATCCGCAAGCTGCTGCATGCCGACATTGCGAATGCGGCGATAAATCCTGATTTGATTCGGAAAGATAATTTCTTCCATTTTTCGTAACTCCATTCCCTCTAAAAATCAATGGCATAACTTTCTTTTTTAGAAAAATTATATCCGCATATTAGCAGGAATTAGACAAAAAGCAAGCGGGTATTGACCCTAAAAAGTTTGTTTTTGGGAAAAACAGAAAAATATTTTTCAGGCAAGGCGTTATTTTAGTCGCCGCCGCCGAAGCGTTCTTCGTCCTCTTTGCCGGATTCGGCAATCCTATCAAGGACCTTACTGGGAACGGCCTTAATTTCGCTCCAAGCTCTTCTGCCTGCCATGCCGCCAACTTTACGCGAAATGCGGGCAAGCTTTAAGACGCCGTGGCTGGCGCTGCCTCCGCTGTCGAGATAACGGCTTGCGGCGGCTACTTTGTTTGCAACGCCCGCCTTGGTGGCAGCTACACGCATCTTAATGCCGTTGTAGCCGGATCTGACTGCGCCGACAGTCGCTCTAACAGGTCTGGCCACGGTCTCGGCGGCTTTGCTTGCGACCTCGGCGGTTTTTGTTGCTGCGGCTTGGACCTTCTGGCCGACTTTGATTGCCGCCTGTCCGAACCTGCCCATTTTGGAAGCAGCTCGGGAAGCCGTTCTTGCGGCAGCACCGGCGGCTTTGGCTGCGGCAGAGGCAGCTCCTTTGGCGGCGACCTTAGCTCCGGCGGCGGCGGCACCCGCGCCACCTCCTGTGGCCACGGTGGCGGCAAGAACTGCCAAAGTAACCGCGGTTTTAATAAGGTTGGTGGCGATGGTCAGCATTTTGCCGCCTACGGACGCGCCGATATTAACGGCTCCCAAGTTCGGGTTAATGCTGACAAAGTGATTAGCGATAGCTGTCGCCGACTTTATCAAAAGGACGCACAGGAACAAAATCACTATGAACAAAATCCAATCCAGACCGTTAGTGTAAACAATGTGATACAAATCATTCATGCGGTCTTCGTTGATGCAGGCGTCTATATCCTCGGCATTACCTAGCACCGAGAACAAAAGCTTTAAAAGCACCGCAACAGCTACGGCCATGGCGACAAGAGCAACAAGACTGTTTAGGAATAAATCCCAGCCCTTTTTGGTATACTGGCGAGTTATGGGGAAGACCCATGCAACCAGCAGCAAGGGCAGCATTATCAGGACGAAGCCTATTCTTACTATGTAATCGACCAAGCCAAAGGATACGGAAAGGACGATGAAAAAGAAGACGATGAATATGGCGGCTCCGATGACAAGCATACCTATGTCGGGCATGTTGAATATGATAAGGTTAAAGGCTCCCAGCGATTGGCAGAAAATACCAAATCCCACGGTAAGGCCCTTTACCGCCTCGTAATAGATGGCTTGAATCATGCATAAGATGCTGTTCAAGACTTGCGGAGAAAGCGCCATGCCGTTACTTATGCCGCTGTCGTTAAGCGCCAGAGCGCAGAAGTTATCTGTGCCGACGAGGTTGTTGTTCGCCATAATATCGGCAACAACATCCGTATTGACCAGCCCAAGGATAAGCTCGGTTGCCAAAGTAATTATGGGCGAGATTATAAAATCTATGGCAATCGCGGCGGGAAGCATTAAAATTGCCGCAATAAAGGTGACGCGGAAGGCACATCTGCCAAACTCGGTAACCAGCTCCATGGGGTCGGAGTATTTGTAGGTGATAAAGTAATTGCCGACATGCCAGCCCAGCCATAAGGCAAAGCCTATCGCCATAAGGCTTATCGCCGGACCGCCGCCGACATCTCCCATCATATCAAAGCTTTGCGTGGCAACGGAGTTTATAGCGCCAAGCAGCAACGACACAAAATCGCAAATGTAACAATCGCTTAGAAGGTCATTCATAGACACCGGCGCGGACGGACAAAACGCGAAGGAAGGCGAAGCGAACGCTACCGATGCCAGCACCACCAAGGTGGGCAGATAAAGGATTTTCAGAACTTTGCCTTGCGTGACTTTCATTGCTTTACTTTTTCACCTTTCTTGTAACTTTGGCCTTTGCTTTCGCTTTAGCTTTGGGTTTGGATTTGGCAGGTTCGGACTTCGGCTCCTTTGGCTCGGGTTTAAGAGACTCTATGTTCCTAAAAGTCCTGCGCGTGACGGTAATCCACACGGCAAGGCTTAAGGACACGGCAATTACGGTTCCCGACACGATGTAAACCGCTTTTGAGTTTAAGGCATCGGAAATCCCCGACACCCCGAAAAGCAGGATGAGTGCGAGAAAAAACACATAATAACCAAAGTTCTTAAACATCTTTTATTTCCTGTTTCCTATACTGTTACCATTCCTATTCCTTACCATATTGTCCCTGTGACCCCTTATGGAACTTTGCCACCACCGCCGGATTTACTGCTACCGCCGCCGAGGCCGTTCAGTTTGTTTCTCACTGCGCCAAGCCCCATTCTTGCCCCCGTAGCGCTACCGGTTGCGGCGGCTTTTGCCAAGTTGGTTCCCATCCTTTGCATAGCGGCGACAGACTTGTTAAAGACTTGTGAATCGGCCTTTGCGCCAGATAATTGAGCTGCTATCAGGTTGGTTCTCGTCATAAACTTCCACGCGTAGAAGGCCAAGAACACCATAAATACCAAAGCTTCGGGTGCGGAAATGATGTTTTCCAGCAATTCCTCGGACTCGTCTATCGTGCCGACGGAAATGGCGGTGAAGTCCGTAAGCACTTCTATCATCAAGGTGATAAATATCGTTAGAATCATGATATGCACCATGGAGCCAAGGAATATCTTCCAGCCGGCAGTAGAGTATCTGCGCAATAACGGGAATGGCCAGAACGCTATCAAAACCGGCAACAAAACCAGCATGACGCCGATGCGGAAAATGCCATCTACCAAGATAAACGGGAACATGAACATCATAAGAAGAAATACTATACCTACGGCGGCAGCAAATAAGAATTCAACAAAGCCGAGATACATAAGCTTGCCGGCGAAGAACATGCCGTAGGACAGCCTTTGTTGTATTTTGTAAATCAGGCACATAAGGGTTTCTTTCAAGCCCTCGTCCAACACTTCCTTGCCCGTATCGCCGGCAAAAGGCACGGTGCAAGAGGAGTAATCCGTCACAACCCCTATGCTTGAGAAGCTTTTGCTAATAACAGCAACCGCAAAGTCAACCGCGCCTTGGAATATCGGCGTGATGGTGTAAGAAAGGAACTGCATTATCGTGCCTTTGTTCATTAAAATGACGGCGCAGAAGGAAACGGCAAACGCCATTTTGGCAAAGTCGGTCCAGAACTCATTGGTATTGGGCTCTTTAAAGGAAAACAGCACTTTGCCCACGCGGAAGGCAATCCACAGGGCGAAGATAATCGTCAGCAAGCCCAGCGCGCCGTAGCTCATTTCTATGTAAAGCACCTTGATTATGTCGTTGATGGCGTTGAAAAGCGCATCGAAAATCGTGCAACCCCAGCAAAACGGCAGGCCTTTATATTCGGCATCAAGGTTCTCCATCGTGTCGTCGTATGTTTTGGGAGAGCAACCCGTGATGAAGAACAGCCCCAAGACCACCAGAAGCGGGAGGATTTTATAGAGATGCTTATGCATAAAAAGTTCTTTCATCTTTATCACTTCCAAATAACATCATCAAACACATCACGGGAAATGCGCCCGGAGTCAACATAGGTGGTTTCCAAGTTCTTTACAAAGGTGTCTTCGCCCACATCCCAACCTTTGGCTTTCAAAGAGTTCGCGATGTCGGTAATTTTTTCTCGAGCGTCTTTGAAATCGTTAATCAAGGTATCGTCCCTATATCCTAATTCCACACCTTTAAGGATATTTCCTTGCTCGTCGGCGATATCTTTAAACTCTTTTTGGACTTCGGTTTTTGCGTCTTTGGCAGTGTCTTCGGTATCTTTGATGAGTTTCTTTTGTTCATCAAAATCCTCTTCCTGCATTACCATAAGATTCTGCATGTCTTTATCGCCGGCAGATAACATTATAGAGGCCCTGTCCATTTCATCATCGGAGGCGGTGCCCTCGCGAATTTTTTCGGCAAGGTCGGCTTTGTCTTTCAAGTCCTTAAACTCACCGGCATCAAGGTCTTTCAAATCGGTGTAGTTGGCTACGGCTTTTTCCATCTTGTCTTTATCCTCCACCTTTCTATCAAGCATCAGCTGTTCTTTTTGCTCATTAGCGAGGGAGTTAAGTTTGGTTCGTCCGTAAACCATTTCCAAGGCCTCGGCGCGCGCCGAAATCCTTTTTGCCTCAGCAAACTTCGTGTCATCTGCGGCAAGTTTTGCGGCTTCGGGATACGCCTTCTTGTGGTGTTTCACCCCTGCTTGAAGGTGTTTCGAAGTGGGATCTTTTGCAAGCTCGGCTTCAAGCTTCTTAATTTCTTCGGCGTATTTAATGTTGTCGCGCAATACGCCCAATCCCGCCGTGCCGGCAAGTTTTGCGGCTTCAAAATCAATGGCGGTCATGCGGGCAGTGCTCTTCATTGCCGCGGCCGAGGGAGCAACGCCCAAAGCCTGCTGCAATTTGAAGTTAAAGTTGCGAGTAGCGGCGTGGAAACGGCTGCCGAAGTCGCTTCTTGCTATCCTTGCGCCGATATGGTGGCCGGCGGTAGTTACACCTAATTTTGCCACCGTAGACGCGCTCTTGGTGATGTAACTGGTGCACCTTGCCAGCGTCACGGAAAGCTTATCGCCGACGCTGGTGCCGACATCTACACCCGAGAACGCGGATGCTACATGATCAATAACATCCAGCAGCTTGAATGCCAGGAATAAGCTTATCAGACCGAAAAGGAAGTTAAGACTAAAGAAGTCCAAAAGATCCTTCATATCGTAAATGCGGTTTTCATTGAAAAGCTGCATCAGGCTGGTGTCGCCGCTGTCCGAAGTAAAGGCAACCAGCACCAACATAAGCACCAGCGACACGACTATGGCAAGCGTTATAAACATCATCATAACATGAACCAGCATGCCGAAGCCTTTCTTGGCGAATTCAACAGTGGCGGGAAATACCCACGCGACAGCAAGCAAAGGCAAAAGGACGCACAGAATACTAAGCCTGAACAATGCGTCTATCAGCTTAAAGACATAGAAGATGGATATTATAATCGCCGTGACGAAGATAAACAGTCCGCTTATAAGCATTTTTAAGCTTAGATACTTGGACGGCAAAATCCAAACGGTGTTGGCTGTCCACGAATAGCATATCATCGCGTCCGCTAACGCCACGACATAGGCAATCTCGTAATGCAGGTTGTTCACCATACACATGAGCGAATAGTATATTTGATCGTTTAGCAACTTTTCGTTCTCGGGTATGGGATCACCGTCATATAACAGGCCGCCCATCTTCGGTTCTTCTTTCATCTTCTCGCAAGCAAGCGGCGTAAAGCGCACCGAGTCCCCTTCGGTGATTTTGCAATTGCCGTCTTGGCTGCATTCAATGGGTTTGACGGTGCACCCCTTTTCCGAGTCGCATGAGGCAGTAGTCGTGGCCTCGGCCGTCCCATCTACGACCTGCTCTTTAATCTCGGTAAAGCTCTGCAAAATAGCCGTGCTCAGGTCGGACGAAGCGACTATGATGGGAGACAATATCAAGTGAGCAAAGGTTGAGGCGGATACCACCAAAAGCACGCCGACAGCCATGCACTTAAGCAGCAAGCCGAACAACTTGGTTAAGTATTCGGCAGGATCTTGACCGTGTAATGCGCCGATGTAGCGAATGGTAAACACGCCTATCCAAATCATCGCACAAATCATCATCAACACCGCGCACGAAGGCGCTATGCGGTAGTAAGTCTCGGTCGCCAAAGAATTAAGCGTGGTGAACACCGTATCAAAGAAAGTGCAAGACCAGCAGCCGCCAAGGTGGTTTTGATAAAATACCGCGGCCTGCGGACAAGTCCCGACCAGAATATCAACTATAGCGTTATATACGGCATCTGCCGCGCTTATTATGGTGTTGGCGGCGGAAGTGGCAAATTCCTTAGCATTTGAGGCAATATCCCTTATAGTTCGAATCTTGTTTTGAATATTGTTGCTTGCCTCGTTAACAAACCAGTTGGCAAAGTCATTGAAGGGACTTTGCGCGAACGCCGGCTTTGCAAAAAAAGGACAAAGGGTGAGCGCGGTGCAGATTAGTGCTCCGTAGTATTTGCTTAATATGTTCTTCAACCCTTGCATAATGTCCTTTTACCCTTTTTCTTTCCTTTTGTCCTTTATTCCAATATTCCGATGTTATCCCGCCTCATTTAGTCCAACCCGAGTTCTTTAAGAATGAATGAGCTTTCATTGCGCCCGTCTTGGCAATGGTGGCAGAGCTTTTTATGGTGTTAGTGGTAATTGTTGATATCATCACGCCAACCCTGTCGGCTGCGTTGTTACCAAACTCAACTTCCGTCAATTCACTGGCGGTCGTGTTTACCGTGTCAATAATCTTAATCGCGATGATGAAGCACGATAAGGCAAGAAGGAAGCCCCAACTCGGGAAGGCAATAGCCTCGTCGATACCCTTTATATTGTTTTCAAGGAACATTTGCCTGATGTTCTCGGCTCCGTCGCCTTGGAAAGCCAGCAAAATCAGGATAATTGCCAGCGCCATGACTATGGCAAGGACAATATAAATCATGATGATGTTGAGCAACATGTTAAAGCCCTTTTTGGTGTATTCCACCGTTTGCGGGAAGACCCATGCGACTATCAAAAGCGGCATGATTGATACAACAACGCCAAGACGCATGGTAGCGTCAATTATCTTGAATGCAAAGAAAAGCAGCAGGAAGAAGCCGGCCATCCATATTATCAATCCCGCAAGAAGCAAACCGATGCTCGGCAGCTTTATTCCCAAAAAGACATTAGCATTCCAAGCGTTGCAAATCATCGTAGAACCAAGTGCCAGAGGGAAGGCGAGTTCCTTATAAAGGCCTTCAACCATACATTCCAGCGCCGCACGCGTTTGCGTGTTAAGCACTTTGCCCTCGGCGTTCGCTTCTTCCTCGGTAATTTCGGGAATGTCGCAGTAGATAAGGTTGTTAAGCTTATCGGTGGTTTTTTGTTCCTGCATGGTTTCAAGCGACTTTTCATAATTGGCGGTTTCAATCGCTTTAAGCGTCCGTGTTCCGACTACCATCGGCAAAGCCAAAGGATTGCCGGGTTGAACAAGCGAGGCAGCAGTGGTTAAATCTATGCCGAAGGCCTCGTTTTGGCGCTTTTCTCGCTCCTCAAACTTTTCATCTTTGCTTGACGAGTCAAGCTGTTCCATAGTGGCGTTGAAGCTCGCGACCCCCGAGTAGCTTGACAGAACAATCTGGGTAAAGCCCCCACCGAACTCAACAAGCGGGGAAATTATCCAATAGCTCATCACGCTTACGGGTTGAAGCAAAAGCGCCGTGGCAAACATCACGCGGAAGAATACTTGACCGTTTTGGTTCCAAAAGTCCATGGGATCGGGCGGCTGGAAGTTTATGAAAACCTTGCCTATGCGGAAAGCAATCCAAAACGCCAAAATCATCGCCATTAAAGTGATGGAAGGATCGCGAATGTATTCGTAAACCGCACTGCTTAGCAGGTTTATCGCATCAAATATTTTATAAAAGAGCGTGCAAATCCAGCACGAGCTAAGGTGATCCTCAAGCACCGCCATACCGGAAGGACAAACGCCGAGCGCAAAGTTGACCAGGTCTTGCGAAGATTTTTCAACCCCTCTGCCAAAGTCTTGAAGCGTGCAATATGCCTTCATAAAAAGATCTTCGCTGTGGAGACATTCTTCGGAGCTGTCCGCAGCGACTTGCGCCTTTGCAAAGAACGGGCAAAGGGTAAGCGCGGCGCAGATTAACGCCCCGTAGTATTTGCCTAATATGTCTTTTACTCTTTGCATAATGTCTTTCGTCCTTTGTCCTTTTTTCTTTTGTCTTTTGTCCTTTTATAATCTCATTCTTTTACTTCTTATTCATCAGTTTAACGGCGCCCGTCTTTGCTGCCGTCGCTCCGGTCTTTGCCAGATTAATCGTGCCGGTGCTGGCAAGTTGACCCATGGCGTTGCCAACCACATCACCAAAGCCCGTAGAGCCTACCAGCGAGTCGCTTACGCCAGAGAACTCTGCCGCTATCGAGTCGGTGGTATTTATAATTAAAATCGCAAAGATAAAGCACGCTATCGCTGCCAAGAATGACCACCCCGACAGATTAAGCTGATTGTGTATCATATCAATGCGGTTAAGGTAGAACAGCGTCCTTATATCATAGGTCTCCTCGGGCAAAACATCGGTATATCCTACTTGGAAGGCTTGCATTACCAAAAGCATGGCCAGCGCCAAAATTATGCCCAGTATCAGAAATACGACAACCGCATGGACCAGCACCTTGACGGCGTTCTTCGCAAAAATGGCGGTTGAGGGGAAGATAAAGGCGACCAGCAACATCGGCATAACGGTGCATAAAACACCCAGTCTTAAGCATGCGTCCACCAGCTTGAAAGTAAATGCCAGCGACAGCAGGAAGCAGCACACCCAAATCAGCGCGCCGGCAAGCATCATGGGAATGTCGGGCAGAGCATACGAGCCGAACAAGGGAACTTTTAACACAAAAGCGGTTTTGCCATAGCACACCAGCGCCGAACCCAAAGCATTGCCAAAGCCCATTTCCTGGTGCAGGCTTTCCACCATACACATAAAGGCGGCTTTGGATTCGGGAGTGAGCGCGCCGTTAATGGCGGCTTTGTTACCCGCAGCCTCGGCTCGGGAGATTATTTCCTCGGCTCTTTGACCTAACTGCCGGGTGCAATCGTTAAAATATGCGCTCGGATTTGAGTTACTGCCAAGCGTGCTTAGAGTTAAAAGACGTTCTATCTCGGCAATGCGCTCGGCGTTTTGTTCGTTCTTGCCCGGTAAAACACCGTCCCTTACCGACTTACAATATGATGCCAGCGCAACAGAGGCGGGAGCCACGGCGGCGGTAGAAGCGGGATTAAGCGCCAAAGGCGCGGCAAGCGCGGTAGGACCGGGAAGAATGCCCGAGCAATCGAATCCTTTTAATTGCTTTAATTCAAGATGAAGCGCTTCTATATCCTCGCGCGTTAAAGGTTCGGGCATTTCCACAGGCTCGCCTTCGTCGTTATAAATGGTGTGAGCCGCACCGAAACCCGCAATCTTTATCAGGTTCTCCTCGCCCTGCTCTTTAGTAAAGCCCTCGTTCGCGGCGGCAAAGCTTTGGGTGACAAGGCTGGTAAACTCGGCAGCCCCGCTGACAACGGGCGAGATTATCCACCTACCCACGAATTCACCTATCATCGTGGAGCTTAAAATCACGGTTACGAAAATGAGCTTGAAAAGAACATGACCGACCTTGGTCCAAAACTCCTCGGGAGATTGCGGCATTATAGAGCCGACATGGCCGATAAGCCTGTAGCCCAGCCAGATGATGAAAAGCACGAAGGCAAGCCAGAAAAACTCCATGCGCGAAGCTTCCCATACGGCAAAGGACAGTTCGTTAACGGCGTCCAGCACCTTATCTATTAAAAAGCATGACCAGCAATTGCTAAGGTAGCTTACCAAAAGCTCGGAGCTTGTGGGGCAGTCGCGGCCCAAGACATAGTTTATGTCCGAAGCTTGCTCGGATACGGGCTTTATTTCCGTTTCACTTGCAAGGCTTTCGTTAACATCGAGCACTTGACTTTTTATGGGAGATAAAATCGTAGCGCTGGTAGAGGTGGAAGAGTCCGCCGCCAAGGTCGTCTGACAAGGTAAAAATACCAGCGCTGCCAACAAAAATACTGCGGCTATTTTGGCAAAACGGCTCATATTTTTTAGTTCTCCCAGACGCTACTTAATCAAAGCTTAAATGATACTATAACACAAAAGGTAAAGAAAAAGTATTACAGTTTTTTGATTTTTTCGCTTTTTCGAGATTATTTTAGTGATAATCTTAAAAAAGTTATATTATTCTTAAGAAAGTGATACTATGCTGTGTCTTTATAATGACAGAAAATCGGAGATAAAATAATCATGGAACAAGGAGCCGTAGCACCTGATATAACAAACGAAGCCGCAAGCGCCGCTTTACCCGAAGGCGCAGATCAGATGGTGGCGACTTTATCGCAAAACATCACGGAGTTTTACGGCATTTTCATGCAGAACCTGCGCAAGGTGGTATCAAGGGAAGGTTTGACCTTGCCCGATACGATTCCTGCGCCCGAAGAGCTTAACGGCATCAACATTGACCATAGCGCCGAAGATTGCGAGCGGGTTATGAACGCTTTCGGCAAAATGGCCGAATTCGCCAAGCAAAACGGCCTCACAAATCGCATTCCCCCAAAAGAGGCAAACGATTTCGTGCGCGAGCATGCCAATGATGATTCTTTGGAAGGCGCAATGTTAAGGAAAGTTGCCGAGCTTAAAGCCTCTATAGATTTGGGTATAGGTTTAAGATTGCGCCTGCTCGGCTTTTTTGATTTTAAAGAGAAAAAAGAAGAAATCCTTAACCCGCACTACGAAAAAGACGAAATTATCGAAAAGGCGGGAAGCGCCATCGAAAAGGCCGGCTTCCCCGTCGACGGACGCAAGCTTATTCGCAATTACTTAAAGGCAGCGGAAACCAACGCAAAGGAAGCTTTTGAAACTTTAATTACCGTGCCGGCAACCTTTGCGCCCATTATGACAGATGCCGTGAAGAAGGGCTCTTTCCATGTCAATCCCGAGGAGGGAAGAAGAATCAACAGAGAATTAGCCTCTTTTCTTAAGAAATTAGAGATATGATTATTTATTTAGTGCAAAAAATAAACAAAAAGAGTGGATTTTTTGAAAACAGTGTGATATAGTATGCGATATAGTGGTTGTAACAGTTTAACTTTTTTCTTTTTTAGTTAGGAGTTTTTAAATGAGTGAAGAAGAAAAGACCCCGAGTTTGGAAGATACTGCCGGCGATAGTGCCCCTGAAGCGGCGACCGGTGCTACGGGTGATGATACCGCAAGCGGCGATCCGGTAGGTAGTGGCGTTGCGGGTAGTAGCACGGACAGCGGAGCCGATGCGCCTGACGCTACGGGAAGCAAGGCTTATAACGCCGAGCAATTCTTGCAAGTGTTTGAGGTAAACCGAAACGCGGACGACAACACCTATGAAATGACCGTAAGCTCGGACTTGCAAGAGCAACTTAAAAGCGGAGCCATAACTCGCGAAGACTTTAATAAAAAGATAAAAGAAGCGCAGGAATTTCTTGTAAGCGGAAAGGAAGTTAAAAGCGGTCGATACGAACCGTGGCAAGGCCTTTCGGACGGCAAGGAGATACCTACTCTTTTGCCTTTTACCAAATCTGATGTGCGCATGGTGGAAGTCCTGTATTTGCAGCAGGCGCAAAATAATATTCGGCGGGCTTTTCATGTTGAAAAAGACGGGACCGGTGCTTCGTTCTTAAAATCAAATAGTGATGCCTCTTTTGAGACTATAAAAAAAGCCGCAAAAGACCTAAAAGGATTGGGGTGGACTTCTGCGGAGACTATCGACAGAGGAACAAATGACGACGGCTCCGAGTGGTTTGTGGTTACTTATACCCCCTCTACCGCCAAAGAAAAACATCTTTTGAGCATTCCCCACTTTATATCTGACGAAGACGAAAAAGCCGATGGACTTGCCGGTAGAATTAGAGGTTCTTTATCAAATATCGGCGGTTTAATTCGCGGTGGAGAAGGTAAAGAAGTGGGTAACATTGAGGGCGGCGATGCGGTCAAAGGCGGAGACCCCACAATGCATATTGACACGGGCTTCGGCGACGGTAGCAGTCTTTTTGAAGGAAGGTCTCCCGTTGATGTAAAGCAGTTCTCGGAGTTGGGTGTAGGTGTAGGCGACACGGTAAGTGATGTCCTCATCAGCCAGATTGAGAAAATCTTTGAAAAGCTTAATGCGGATGTGAAGTTGTATTATACATGGGTGCTTAACGCTCTTAGGAATCGTGCTACTAACGCTGCTGAAACGCTCAGAGATTTTTGCTTGGACAAAGACGATAAGCATCCCGGAGCTATTTCCAACATTACAAGTCAAATTCTAAAAGGCGATCGTGAAGGCGCAGAAGCAACGCTTAGGGACATTCGGGAACTTAACAGAAGCTGCGATCATATAAATGTTGATACAAATATGATTAAGAGGAGCCTTAAGGAAGTTGATAAGATTCTTGAGAAGAACAAAGATATTCTTGAGAAATACAAGAACGGTATCCCCGGCTACGAAGGTCGTGGAAAAGAGGTCGCCGATATGCTTGCTCCGGCGTTGAAAAAATTGTCAGTCGCCGTTGCCAACAAATATGAGAAGAAGATATCTCGCTCTAATCCCATGTCGTCTGCAAGGGCGGAACGGGGAGCATATACGCCTTAACGCTTTAGAGCTTGGCTTGGGTGCGGGTTTAATCGTGCGCGGACGGGCTTAAAAAACAAAAGCAAAGGGGGTAGTTCCCCCTTTCTTTTTTGCTTGCGGGTTATATAATCCTTTTAAAGCCTTTTTAAGGCTTTAGAGGTTTAACTCGCTTTTAAAAGGGAAAAAGAAAGGAAGGGAAATGGATACCAAAATACTCATTGCAATCCCCGCAAGATACGCTTCGACTCGCTTTCCGGGTAAGCCGCTCGCTAAAATCGCGGGCAAAGAAATGCTGCTACGCGTGTGGGAAAATGCACGAAAAGCCGCAGGCTCGGCGCCCGATGTGCGGGTGATTGTTACGGCGGAAGATGACAGGATAGAGGCCTTTTGCAATGACAAGGGCATTGACTTTGTGCGCACTTCCGATACTTGCAAAACCGGCACCGACCGCGTGCGGGAAGCGATTGCAAATCTTGGTATAGCGCCCTCTTTCGTCATCAATCTGCAAGGCGATAACCCTATGTGTCCGCCATGGTTTGTGGAAGAAATGATTGCCGCCTATAAAAGCGATAATCAGGTGCAAATGGTTACGCCCGTTACGCGCCTTTCATGGGCAGAGCTTGACGCTTTGCGTGAGGCGAAAAAGGTGACGCCCTTTTCGGGGACGACCGCCATTGTCGGCAAGGATATGAACGCTTTGTGGTTTTCTAAAAACATCATACCCGCCATACGCAAGGAAAAAGAGCTGCGAGAAGCGGCGGTGGCAAGCGGAGATAACCTTTCTCCTATATTCCGCCATATAGGTCTTTACGGGTATTCTTTAGAAGCGCTTAACGCTTTTGCGGGCTTGCCCGAGGGAGAATATGAAAAGCTTGAAGGGCTTGAGCAACTGCGCTTTATAGAAAACGGCTACCGAGTCAGGGTGGTGGTGGTGGACTATAAAGGCTATGGCTCGATGAGCGGTATCGATTCTCCCGAAGATGTTAAGCGCGCCGAAGAATTATTTGCCAAACATGGAGAGTTCTAATGATAAGGTTGATTATTGCCAGGCACGGCAACACCTTTAACAAGGGCGAAGTGCCTACACGCGTGGGAGCAAGGACGGACCTTCCTTTGGTAGAAAGCGGCAGAGAGCAGGCAAAAAAGCTGGGTGAGTATCTGGCGAAGTTTGACCTTCTTCCCTCTAAAGTTTACGCCGCACCGCTTAAGCGCACTATGGAGACGGCGGCGGGCGCGCTTGAAGCCGCGGGGATAGCGGGCGCGGTGGCGGTAGAGCCTTTGGATATATTCACCGAGATTGACTACGGTCCCGACGAGAACAAGCCCGAGGACGAAGTCGTGGCTCGCGTAGGGCAAAAGGCGATTGACGAATGGAACGCCTTTGCCAAAGTGCCGGACGGCTGGAAGGTTGACCCCGATAAGATTATCCGCGACTGGAAGGACTTTGCGGGGAGCCTTGTTAAAGGCGGGGACGGGACGACCACAATGGTGGTTACCAGCAACGGGATTGCCAGGTTTGCGCCTTATATCACCGATGACTTTGACGCCTTTGCCATGGCGCACGATATTAAAATCGGGACAGGGTGCTTGGCGATATTCC
>CACZRW010000033.1 GCA_902783675.1 uncultured Pseudomonadota bacterium
AGCCTTTCAATGTTTGCGGTTACGGTGTTTTCGAGCTTTATATATCCCCAGCCCATTATATTGGCAAGCAGCATGACAAATCCCGATAAAAGTTCGGGGGATTTTAGACCGTCGGGAGCATCGGTTTCTATGAGCAATCTATCTTTGGGGATTGAAAGTAAAATCTCGGCAGCGGCTTTTTCGCTCTTTTTAAGGATAAACGGAGATATGGAAAAATAGCAGCCCAGTTCTTCCAATGGCTTAATGAAGCTTAAAGGCGCGGAGTAAGAATGCAAAACAAGCGGAGGAAGAGACTTTTTGTATTGCTTTAATATGGTAAGGAGGTCCTCATGCGCTTTTACCGAGTGAATGGTCGTTATGCGCCGATATTTCACGGCAAGGGCAAGCTGCCTTATAAACACTTCTTTTTGCTTGTCGTAGTCGGGTTTTGCTTTGTCCAGGCCGATTTCACCGACTCCGGCTTTCGGGTTTTCTTTAAGTAAAGATTCAAGCTCATCTTGCCAACTGCTTGAAATATCATTGACATACCAAGGGTGGACGCCGAAAAAACCGACTACCTCGGGGTGAGATTTGGTTAAGGCTTTAAGCTCTTGCCACTCGTCAGGCTTTGCCGAACAGGATAAAAAGCCGTCGACTCCTTTTAATTTGGCCGAGGCGATGACTTTTTCGGCGTTTATTCTTTTGTCGGTAAGATGTAAATGAGCGTCTTTCATTTTTCCCCTTTTGATGATATTCTAGCCGCTATATTAAAGGAAGGGCAATATATTGTTTCGTTTTTTAATCATAATTTGCATGGCTTTGAGCTTTGGGTTTGCTCCGGTGGTCGGAGCGGCAGAGGGTGATGATGCTCCCGCTCCAAAGCCGGCAAAAGTGACCGAGGTTGAAGTAAGAGAGTTTCCGCCCCTGCCCTCGCAAAAGCCCGGCTTGGAAGAGAGCGTTGAAGAGCTGTCAGTGGCTTTGTTTACTGTTAAGCATAAGTTTTTGGAGTTTATGAATGCGACCGAGGAAAGGCGTGAGATCATGGCCTTCTTTAACAGGCTTGGCGAAGATTATGCTCTTTTTAAAGCGGATCCCAGAGGCTTTTTGACCAGCATAGGTATTGACAATGAGGATATATTAAGCGTCGCGGACAAGTATATCGGAACGAATGTAAACAGACTTAAATGGCATGAGAAGTTGGGCTTGGGTATAAGGATACTCTCCTGTATGTCCGTACAAAAGGACGGCAATACCTCTATCGGAATCGAAGTCAAGATTCCGCCTAAGTATTACTTGAAGCAAGTGTATAAGGCCTCACCGATGGTGGACTTTGCCGGCTCAAGTAATGTTGAAAGTATCACTTTTTCGGGAATATTCCCTAATGTATCGGCAAACAAAGATGCGGGGTATAACGGTGTGTTCGTTTTGCCTTTCGTCCTTAAGCCGGAAAAAATAGAAAAATTGATAGAAATAAATGCCGATTTAAAGGGGCTTTTGTGCGAAGTGGCCACGGGAAAATGTCAAGAAATAAGCCTGCCGGTAAGCAGGAGTTTTGACGCCAATTCTCGGATTGCATCGCCCGAATGCGGGGTGATAAGGGACTTTGAGCGGCGTCACCGCCAACCCAATGAGATACAAATAACCAAGGCATGGTGGGACAAAGATGTGCTTAAAGTGCAGGCGAAAACCAATGAGACTTTTGATAATCCCTCTTTAGTCATACAAAACGATTACGGCATTACCTTTGCAAAGCCTAAAATCACTTATGGCGGCGGAGTGCTAAAGGCGGCCGCGAAGCTGGAAAGCGGCGGAGAGGAAGCGCGTGGCAAAAGCCTTAACATTACCTTTGGGTATCCTTATTACTTCACGATTGCCGAGCTTGTGCCTACGGCCTTAGATAACGAAGGCGCGGCTTTTTATGGGGAAAAGGTAAAATTGCCAAGGGCTTTTGCAATCGGCTTAATGTTGGTGTTTTTATCACCGCTTTTGGCGTTGTTGATTTGGCTTTTCAAAAGAACGGAAAAGGAAGTCTTAAAGCAAAGTCTTTTAGCCGCAGGCACGATTGCCCTTCTTTATCCGCTGTTTTCTCATATTATCGGCTTGTGGGGAGAGCAATTTACTTCGCCTGCCGTAACCTTTACCTTCGCCTTGATAATGGTGGTAAGCGGATTTCATCTCGTGCGTTCGGCAAGATCCCGAACTATGGGAGTTATCTTCGCCGCACTTACTTTCTTTGCGCCCGTGCATTTTATTGCCGATGTTATAAATGGCGGTAGCTTTATGGCGTTTGTCTTTATGGGAACGGGTGTGTTCGTAGGCTTTACGCTAACGATAATGCTGGCGAGGTCTTTGGCGCGTTTTATACCCTTGCCCTTAAAAGTTTTGGGCAAAGCAATAATTGCCGGCAAGCGACTTGATTATATTATGCTTGCCCCTTTGATTTTCTTTGCCTTATGGCTGGCGACGATTGCTTTTATGGAGGCGGGGTCTTGGTGGCTTACTTTAAGCGGCGTATTCATACTTTTATGCATTGTTTGGGCTTTGCGGATAAGAGCGCGCAAATCTGCCTTGTTATTCTTTATTATCGGTATGCTGATATTGCCTTTTGCAAAGGTGGAGGCAGAGAATACTTTTAGCCTCGCAAATGTGCAAAAAGCCTTGGATAACGACAAGGTCGTCTATGCCGTTGTGGATACGCCGTGGTGTCTTTCCTGCCAGCTTGGAAAAGCATCGTTTATGGCGTCGTCGCTAGTGCGCAGAATGATTGCGAATGAGGATATTGTTGTGCTTAGAGCCTCAGCGCAAAACCCCGATATACTCACCTTTGCCAGAGCTTTTGAGCTTAAGCCCATGCCTTTGCATATACTTTATGCCAAGGATAAACCTGAGGGCGAGATAATGCCTTGGTTTATCCAAAATTACGGCGCGGCAAGAATGCTTAACAAGGTCGGAGTGGAAAGAGATAAACAACCTTTTATCAAAAAATAGAATCGGTTGCAGAATCTACTTGATGTCGTGATTCAAGATGGCCTTAGTGGCGAGTTCATCGCACCTTTCGTTTTCAGCGTGCCCCGTGTGCCCTTTTACCCAAAGCCATCCAATTTCGTGGGCAGAGGCGAGTTTATCCAATGCTTGCCATAAATCGGCGTTCTTTACGGGCTTTTTGTTTGCAGTGCGCCAGCCCTTCATCTTCCATTCGGGAAGCCATGCGGTTATACCTTTGGCAACATACAGGCTGTCGGTCGTAAGAATTACTTTACAGGGAAATTTTAGCGCCTCAAGCGCTTTTATCACCGCGGTCAGCTCCATACGGTTATTGGTGGTTTCTGCCTCAAAGCCCGAGAGTTCTTTAACTCTGTCTTTAAAGCGGAGTATGGCGCCCCACCCTCCTTTGCCGGGATTGCCGGAGCAGGCTCCATCGGTAAAAATCTCTACTGTCTTTGTCTCTTTTTGCATTTTTTCAAATTTTTTGTTCAAAACAGATAAAAAATAGTGTATAGTAATTCTAGATGTTCCAGTTTAATAAAGTATGAAGAAAATGACCAGATACTTTAACATTCCTTTTTATACTCTCGGCGGCATCAGATTATGGCGTGATGTTGCGGTGCGTGAGGGGTGGAAAGTGCAGGAGAACCTTGTCACCGGAAGCTTTCGGCTTTTGGATAACAATGGTGTGCGCAGGATTAGAGCACCTGAAAGACAGTGCCTATACGCTTTACAGTCCTACTTTGAAGACTGGGAAATTGATGATACGCAAAAGGAGATTACTCTTTTAATCGGCGGACTTATGCATCACAAGGGAAGCTTTGCTAAAATGGCGAAAAGGCTTGAAAGCGACGGGCTCGCGCCCGTTACCGTTTGCACCTCTTCGTTCTTTGCATCACCCGATGACAATGCGAGAGCGCTGGCAAAGCTTTTAGGGCGTTTACCTAAAAACATCACTAAAGTTAATTTTGTAACGGTTGGAAGCGGCGCTTTTATTGTGCGCAAGCTTTTAAGCTCTGATTACAAGTGGAATGAAAATATAAAGCTGGGCAGAGTTGTTATGCTTGCTCCGCCTAACCAAGGCCTGCATATTTTGCAAAATAAGACTATTTACCCCTTTATGAAAGTCCTTGCGGGGAAGGCTTTTAACTATATGCGTCCGGATATGGCGGCTAAAATGCCTTTACTCCCTGAAAATGTCGATTTTGCCGTAATTGCTCTTGATATGAAAAAGGGTGACAGAGCTGGCGAAAATAATACTGACGGTCTGGTCAGAGTGAGCGAGACAAAACTTAAGGGAATGAAAGACTTTATAGTTTTTCACCGTAATCATTTGTCCGTTACTTATGCGCCCGAGGTAATCAGGGCCGTGGCCTCATTTCTTAAGACGGGAAGATTCCTCAAAAATCGCAAGATAGACAAGATTCCCGACACTTTCAAAAGAATCATGGCTGAAGACGCCGAAGCAGATGCCAGAGCAGAAAAGTTGACACTCAAGGACCTGGGGGTGACTTATTTTAAAGCCACCGACTATTCCCGCGCCCCTTAATTAGAAGGGACGGGGCTAATCGTTACGACATCTCTGCTTTCGTTTGCGTCCGTGTAGCGGATGTTGCGACCGGTGCTGGTATAAACGGCAGAGTTGCGCTCGGATATAACACCGTCAAACCTTCTTGCCGAGTGCATAGTCCTTGTCTCGGGGCTCCACCCTGCTCTGCGGTCATTTCTGAATATAGCGTTATAATCAGTGCGTTGTCCGCAAGGGGCGCCGTCGCAATTCCTTGGCATCTCGCCACCCCGACCAAAACCGCCACAGCAGTTGTATTCGGGGAGTTTCGGCTTAAACGGAGCGCAAGAAGCGTTCTTTTGCTGGCAATAAATGTCCGGATTTACGGGCTTTTCAAAGCGAAGCAACGCATAGCCTTTACCGCCGCCGAAAGATGAACCGGAAACACCGGCAGAGTAATAAGCGCCGATTATGCCGTAGTCCAAGTCAATGTAGTCAACCGTAAAGACAATCGACATTGAAGAGGAGCCGCTGGCGGTAAATTGGCAAGCGGACTGTTCGCTGTCAATGACCATATAGCTGGGGCTTTTCACATTAGCAAAAGCAGAGGAAGGATTACACCTTGCTCTGACACCGTTGGTATAAATGCTGTAATCCAAGACGGGAACGATCATCTTGTTGTCTTTTTGCAGACCTATATCAATAATGCGGGCGGCATCAATGGCGACCGTTGCGGGAGTAATGCCAGCGCTGAGCTCAAAGTTCATAAACGGCTCATAGCAAACATGGCTTACGCTGTCCGCCGAACAAAGCAAGATGTTGGTGCCGACATTATTTTCCATCAGGCTGTAATAAGCGTTATACAAAAACTCCTTTGACATATTGGCAGTCGAAGGAGCGCATTGCTTGGAACGGCAAACTATGATGGACGCAGGAACTCCCGCATAAACGCTTTCAACGGCATCACTGCTTACATTCTCGGAGGAGGAGGAAAAAGTCTTTTGTATATCCTGCCACGAGCAAGCGGAAAGCGCCAAGCCTAACAGAACTGCCCCACAAGCTTTGGAAGCAGTTTCTAATCTTTGTAAATCGAATCTTCTCATATTTGTATCGTCCCCTGACTAGTTATAAGTGGATAAGCCACTATATATTGTTGCCAACCCATTTTCAAGCACAGTTTTTACACTTTGCTTAAAAAACCGCAATTTCTTTGTAAGATTATCCGTAAAGAGTTAAAATACTTTTAAAATTAAACGGAATAATACATTTGAAATTCAATAGGATGCGGAGTTTGCTCATAGCGATTGACCTCTGCCCACTTAACCCCAAGATATGCGTTTAGCATATCATCGGTAAAGACATCACCTTTTTTAAGGAAAGCCCTGTCCTCGTCCAAGGCAATAAGCGCTTGGCGCAGGCTTCCGCACACGGTGGGGATATTTTTCTTTTCCTCGGGCGGGAGGTCGTAAAGGTTCTTATCCATGGGCGCACCCGGGTGAATCTTGTGCTCGATTCCGTCCAAGCCGGCCAGCAATATCGCCGCAAACGCAAGGTAAGGATTAGCGGCGGGATCGGGAAAGCGCACCTCGACTCTTTTGGCTTTGCTGCTCGGAGCATAGGGAATGCGGCACGAAGCCGAGCGATTAGCGGCGGAATATGCCAGCATTACAGGTGCTTCAAACCCCGGGACCAGGCGCTTATAGCTGTTGGTTATGGGGTTGGTAAAGGCGTTTATCGCGCGAGCGTGCTTTATGACTCCGCCGATAAAGTAAAGGGCAATATCCGACAAGTCGCTATACCCCGCGCCCGAAAACAGCGGCTTATCCTTTTTCCAAAGCGAGCAATTAGTATGCATTCCCGAACCGTTATCGCCGACAATCGGCTTCGGCATAAAGGTTGCGGTCTTACCATAAGCAAGCGCGACATTCTGCACTACATATTTATATATTTGCAAAGAGTCCGCATGCGTCACGAAGCTTTCGCACCTCATGCCAAGTTCGTGCTGGGAAGGAGCGACTTCGTGGTGATGCTTTTCAATAATAAGCCCCATATCACCCATGACGCACAGCATCTCGGCGCGCAAGTCTGAAGCCGAATCAACCGGAGGCACGGGGAAGTATCCGCCTTTGGCCAGCGGACGGTGAGCAAGATTGCCGCCTTCTATCTTTTTGGCCGAGGACGAAGGATTTTCGTCCGATTCAATCTCGTAGGACATAGAGTTTGCCGAGATATTAAACCGCACATCGTCAAAGACGAAAAACTCGGGCTCAACGCCCGTGTAAAAAGTATCGGCAATACCGGTCGAGGCAAGATAGGCCTCTGCGCGCTTGGCAATAGTCCTCGGGTCGCGGTCGTAGGCTTGCCCCGTTACGGGATCAACAACATCGCAAATGATAATCAGTTGCGGTTGAGCGGCAAAAGGGTCAACTACGGCAG
>CACZRW010000034.1 GCA_902783675.1 uncultured Pseudomonadota bacterium
GCCGCCTTCGCCGCCTTCGCCGACCCCTCATACGCCTTTACCCAAAGAAAGAAAAAGCTTGCCTAAAAAGGGCAAATAGGGCATAACTTGGCACACTTTTATTTTTTAACAAGGACCTAATATGACAAAAAGAAGTGACCGCGGCGACGACACCAGCCGCAATATGATTTTAGCCATAGTGCTGGCAGTAATCGTGATTTACGGCTTTGACATGATTTTCCCCGCACCCAAGCCCGAATACACCTCCGCCCCCGCACCAAAGGCGGAAACTTCCGCTCCCTTATCGGTAGGTTCGGACATGGCAAAGCCCGCCAACCAAGTAAAGTCCGCCCACCAGGTAAAGCCCGCGCCGGACACCTTGCAAACCGAGCCGCTTTCTATCTCGGAGGCTTTGGCGCAAGATGAACGCATCACCATTTCCACCCCTTCCATCAAAGGCTCGCTTCGCTTAAAGGGCGCAAGGATTGACGACATCGTCTTAACCAAGTATCGCGAAACGCTTGACCCCGACAGCCCGAACATTGTCCTTTTCTCACCCGCGGGCACTCTTGCTCCCAGATACGCCGAGTTCGGCTGGCTTGCGAATAAAGGCGGCATAGAGCTTCCTTCGTCATCGACACCTTGGAAGGTAGTTGGCAAGAATAAAGAGCTCACCCCTTCCTCGCCGCTTACTTTAAGCTGGACCAGCCCCGACGGTTTAAAGTTCACGCGCACGATATCCGTTGACGACAAATACATGTTCACCGTCACCGAAAAGGTAGAGAACGCCTCGACCTCGGACCTTTCCTTAAGCGGCTACGGCTTAGTATCAAAGACGGGCGTCCCGCCGGATAGCGGCTCTTTCAGCTATGTATCTTTTGAAGGTCCGATTGCCGTCATGGACAGCACCTTAAAGGAGACCAAATACGACGCTCTTATGGAAGATAAAGAGGAAA
This sequence comes from uncultured Pseudomonadota bacterium, assembly GCA_902783675.1. Taxonomy (GTDB): domain Bacteria; phylum Pseudomonadota; class Alphaproteobacteria; order CACZRW01; family CACZRW01; genus CACZRW01. The sequence goes on from CACZRW010000034.1 coordinate 936, forward strand.
AGTTCACCACCTCGGACGGCGGCTGGATAGGTATCACGGATAAATACTGGCTTTCGGCGCTGGTCTTTGACCAAAAGGCCAAGGAAGTGAGCGGCAACTTTACTTACCGCAATATCGGCGGCAAGGATCTTTTCCAAACCGATTATGTCCTTTCTCCCTTACCTTTAAAGGCGGGCTCGGCGGTGGAAGTGACAAACCGCCTGTTCGTGGGGGCAAAGGAAATAAACACGCTTGACGCCTACGCCGACGAATACGGCATTACCAAGTTCGACCTTGCCATTGACTTCGGCTGGTATTACTTCCTGACCAAGCCTTTCCTTTACATTCTGGACTTCTTTGACGGCATTTTAGGCAACATGGGCTTGGCAATTTTGCTTTTCGCCTTTCTGTTGCGCGTGGCGGTTTTCCCGATTGCCACCAAGTCCTATGTCAGCATGCATAAGATGAAGCTCTTGCAGCCCAAGATAAAGGACCTTTCCGAGCAATACAAAAACGACAAGCAAAAGCTTTCGCAAGAGATGATGGCACTGTATAGAAGGGAAAAGGTCAATCCCGCGTCGGGCTGCCTTCCCGCGCTTATCCAAATCCCCATTTTCTTCTCGCTTTATAAGGTCCTTTACATCGCCATAGAACTGCGCCAAGCGCCTTTTTACGGCTGGATTCACGACTTGTCCATGCCCGACCCGACTTCGGTATTTACGCTTTTCGGGCTTATCAACTGGCCGGTTCCTGACTTCCTTAATATAGGCGTTTGGCCGCTTATCATGGGTATTACGATGTATGTCCAGTTCAAGCTCAACCCCACCCCTGCGGACAAGACGCAAGCCGCCGTTTTCGCATGGATGCCGGTAATCTTCACCTTTATGCTGGCGCATTTTGCCGCGGGCTTGGTGATATACTGGGCGTGGAGCAACATGCTTTCCATCGCGCAGCAAAGGATTATAATCCACCGCATGGATAAAAGGATAAAGGCCGAGCATCTAAAGCTTAAGGACATAACTTAAAGGGGCTGAGCCGCCTTTAAAGACAAAGGACAAAAAGGAGCATCAGGCAGACCATGATAGTTGACATTCCCGAAGAAGAAAGAGCCTTGTGGAGCGAAAGAGGGCGCCGCCTGTTCGCCGGCAAGTGCGAGTTCCTGCAAGGCTCGCCTGACCTTAACAATCTTCCTCCGTCCAACAGGTCCGAGATTGCCTTTATCGGCCGTTCGAATGTCGGCAAGTCCAGCATTATCAACGCGCTCACGGGGAGGAGGGGGCTTGCCCGCTCGTCCACCACTCCCGGCCGCACCCAGCAGCTCAACTTTTTCAGCCTTACCAACAGGTTAAGGATAGTTGACCTTCCGGGCTACGGCTTTGCCAACGCGCCCAAGAACACCGTCAAGGCGTGGCATAACATGATTTTCGGCTTTTTGCGCACGCGCCCCAATCTGGTCCGAGTTTTCGTTCTTATCGACAGCCGCCGCGGGCTTATGGACAGCGATTTTGAGATGATGAAGATGCTGGACGACACGGCAGTTCCTTATTACATAGTGCTCACCAAGACGGATAAGCTCACCAAGTCCGAGTTGGAAAAGGTCGTAAGTGCCGTCACCGCTCAAGTCGCCAAGCACCCCGCCTGCTACCCCTATGTCACCGCGACCAGCTCGCTGAAAGGCGAGGGGATAGCCGAGCTTCGGGGCGACATATCCTACCTCACCAACCGCTACTAGCACCACCGCTACTCTCGCCGCAAGCATTGCCCGCACCAGCCCGCGCCGTCCGCACCAGCCTGCCCACGCACCCGCCACTCTGCCAGCCTGCACCACACGCCAGCCTGCGCCTCTAGCTCATCAGCGTTCGGATTACTTTATTTACTTGATGAAGTTTGCCGGCTATCTCATTGAAGCAAGGAAGCTTTTCAAAAGTCTCCTCGTCCATATAAAGGGACCGCCGCACCTCTATTTGCACGGCTTGCACCCCCAGTTCGGGGCAGCCATAGTGGCAAGTGGTATATCCGCCGGCATAGGGGCGGTTAAGGCTCACTTTGAACCCCGCCTCGTCAAGCAGCTCTGCCACCATCCAGATAGTCTCTCTATCCGCCGCGGTGCCGTGGTTATTGCCGATAACGACATCTGCAAGGTTTTCCATTTTCCCCGTCGGCATGGTATGGCAATCGATGACAAAGGCTCTTCCGAACCTTGTGACATTATCCTTTATCATTTGCGCAAGGGTATTGTGATAAGGGCGATAAACCTTGGCAATTCGCTCTTTCGCCTCGGCGATGGTAAGCTTTCCCTTGTATATCCGCATGCCGCGCTTTACCACTTGCGGAATAGTGCCGAAGCCTTTTGCCGCTCTTGGCGACGAGTGGTTGATATAGGCGGGCAGTTCGTCTTTAAACAACCGCTGGTTAAGCTCCAAAGGCTCGCGATTGACATCGATGTAATTGCGTGCATAGTTATCGCGTATCATAGGGATTCTAAGGCTCTTTTTCCAAAACAGCTCATCGGCATAAGCGTCCTCGGACAGGCGCAATTCATGCTCTTTAAGGCGCGTTTCGGCAAGGAATTTCTTGGGATAGAACCTTCCCGCGTGCGGCACTGCCAGCAGCATATAGGTATCGGCTTTACCACCGCTTCCAAAGACGGAAAAAGGTCTTACATAAGTATCACTCATGCCCTTATTATTAATAGCTTCCTTAGGCTTTGTAAACTTCCTTTATGGGTATTCAGGGGCATTATGTTAGGGGGCATTGTTAGAGGGGCATTGAAAGGGGCATTATCCCTATTGCCAAAGGGAAAATATGCGACTATCATCAAAGGCACATAAGGTTTTACCACAAACAAAGAAGAAGAAAAGGAAGCAAGAAAAATGGACATTACAATTAATAAGACCCCTAATTATACCGAAGTTTCTCTTTCCGGTTCATTGGACGCGGTGACCAGCCCGGACGCCGAGACCAAGCTTATGGCGGCGGTGAACGAAGCCACGGCGATGGTGATAGACTTTGCGGAGTTAAGCTACATCAGCTCGGCGGGATTAAGGGTGATGCTGGGGCTTGCCAAAGTCATGCAGAAAAAGGGCGGCAAGCTTGTTCTTTCCTCTTTGTCCCAGCAAGTAAAGGAAGTCTTTGACATCAGCGGCTTTACGACGATTTTCCGCATCTTTGCCACCAAATCCGACGCCATCTCGGTGCTGAACGGGTGAAGGGTTAAGGTTGGTTTATAAGGTGATGAGGTGATAAGTTTAAAAAATTTTAAACTCATCACCTTATAAGCTTATAAACTTATTCATTCCTCATTCCTAATTCCTAATTCCTCATTCCTCATTCCTAATTTCTCATTATTTTCCCGTCATCCTCGAGGGAGCCCGCAGGGCTCAGCTCGGGGATCCATTCTTTGTTGCACTCTTACAGGAAAGCAAATACTATCGCGTTATGAACAGACAGTCATACATCTACATCCTATTTAATAAAAAATACGGCACTTTGTATGTTGGTGTGACTTCCGATTTACAAAAGCGAATATATGAACACAAAGCCAAAGTCGTGGAAGGCTTTACCAAAAAATATGGTGTGGACAAGCTCGGATATTATGAAGTTTTTGACGATATAACCGAAGCCATAAAAAGAGAAAAGAAGCTTAAAAAATACTATCGCAGGCAAAAAATTGCCTTGATTGAGAAAATGAATCCGAATTGGCAGGATTTGTATAATTCTTTGTTTTAATGGATCCCCGAGCTAAGGCCTTCGGCCTTCCTCGAGGATGACGGAAATAGTTAAATCGTCATTCTCAGCCGCAGGCTGGGAATCCAGTTGCGACGCAACCACGGCGATAGCCGTAAACAATGGATTCCCGAGCTAAGGCCTTCGGCCTTCCTCGAGGATGACGACTTTTCCTTAACCTGTAACCTGGGGACGAAGTCCCTTTCATTCCTCATTCCTAATTCCTCATTCCTCATTCCTCATTACCTTTTCGACTCTCCCTCGATGGTGAATTCGAGCGCGTGGGAGAAAAGACGGTCGGATATCCTCAAACCCAAAATCTGTATTACTTCGTCTTTGGTAAAGTTCGACACGGCAATCGTCGGCAGCTCCTCGCAATAGCGATAGTTAAAAAGCTCGTAAAGCTCTATCCGCTCGCTGTCCGTGCCGTATTGCAACCCTATCTCGTCAATGATAAGTATCTTTGCCTCTTTATAAGTATCAAGCGCAGTATCACTGTTGCCCGTCTGCCAGCCCCTTTTTACGCAGTCAATAATGTCTTTTATCGTGGTATAAACCGTGTCGCCATAGTAAAACCAAGCGTTAAGGCACTTTAGGTAATGCCTTTTGCAATTCTTGTTTAAAAAGGCGTAGCAGAGGTGAGTTTTGCCGACACCCACGCCGCCCGAGATGAATATGTTGCGAGTAATAGGGGCCGCAAGCGCCTCTACCAGCTTCCTTTGTGCGGGGGTCTCGCAAATATAGTTATCAAAGCTTGCGTCTTTGAATCTGTCGCATACTCTGGTCATAAAGGGATTCCTTTCCTATAAGCAAAATTAAAATTATTATTGTTGTTAAAGTTATTATTATTCCTGCCAAACTTAATCCTTCCCCTTTGGGGATAAGAGGGGCAGGACTTTATATTGTCTTTTTTCTTTATCTCTAATCTTATTCTGTCTTTTACTATGTTCGCGTTTTCGTTAAATTGGTGAAGCGTTTTTGCAAAGAGCCCCTTGTCGGAATTGTAAAGTTCGGCAAGCAAACTCGCTAAATCCGATGCATCGGAATTGCAAACACTCGCCGCGGTTTTGTAAATATACGAAGGCGGGCGGGCAGCGGTCGTCTTTAACTTGCGAGCGAACTTGCTGCCTTCGTTCACGATGTAGCCCAAGCGCAAAAGCTTTGATATAGACGCCGAGACGCGGCAGGCACTGCGCCCGATTACCGCCGCCAGCGAGGCATTGCTTTCATAGCAACAGGATTGCTTGTCCTCGGTAAAGAAGCGAATGCGGGCATAAAGCATTAAATCCGTAGGGTAAAGTTTATCGGTCATTTTAAGTTATCCATGTAAGTTATTGATTATAAGGGGCAATAAAGAAATCCCCTTTCCGCCAAATAAGGAGAAAAAGGGGATCCGATTTACACGTTTTATTGCAAGAATTAATTAGGTTAACGAGCTGATTACAGGAGCCAAGGCACACTGCGTCCGGCTCGTTAATAGGGGATATTATACCACTTTAAATCCAATGTCAAGGATTTTTTTCCTATCGAGTTTTTTCCAAGGAATCCGAAAAGGTCCTTATCTCTTGCAGCTTGTTTGCGCTTTCCTGTTCGCGTTTCTTTTCCTGCTCTTTTTGATACGCGAGCGCGCCGTAAACCGTCCGCGCCAAAGAATCAAGGCAAAGCATGGCTTGCTTCGGGGTAAAGTCCTTTATGCCTTCGCCGATAACCTCTATATCCGCATTCTCGGACAAGGCTTGCTCCAGCACCTGCCTTTGGTTACGGATAAAGGGCTGCGAGGATATGGCCAGCACTCCGGCTCTGGGGTAGAGAATATCGGGGTGCTCTTTAAGAGCGGTGGCGATGGTGCGAGCGGCGTCGGCGTGGCGACCGTCGGGATAGTCGGGCGCGTTTATCACGATGACATTCTTGTCCTTAAAGGCGGGGGTTTCGGCGACAATCTCTGTGATTAAGTCCGCCTCGGTCGGCCAAGAAATGCCGGCAAAGTAGGGGTGCGCGGCGACTTCCAAGGCAAGCTTTTCCACCGCGGTCTCTTTGGTTTCCATGCGAGCGACAAAGTTCTTCACCTCGTAAGCAAAGACTTTCTTGCCGTCCCTTTCGGAAAGGCGCTTTGCTAAAATCTCGTAAAGAGTGGGCTCGGGGAAACTGGTGCCGTCTTTGGTCTTTTTAAGCGGCCAGAGCTTGCGTGACGAGCCCAGCATGATGATATTGTCAATCTCGTAAATGGGCTTATCCACCATCTTTGCCAAGCACTCTATGCGGGGGCGAACACCCGCCTCGGCCGAGCCGATACATAAGGCGGCATCATAGATGATATGTTCGGGAGCCTTACCGTCAATCATACCGATTTTGGCGAAGCTGTCCTTTAACCTGCCAAGGGTGACTTCATTCATGAAGGGAGGCTTAATATCCGTGCGCTCGCCCGTTCTCAAGGCGTATCTTTGCAAAAAGGTGTTATAGCCTTCAATAATCCCGCGGCGGTTATCAAACCTTTGGAAAAAGGGGTTTTCGTGATGAGGAATGCGTCTCATCTCGGCAATAGCGGTAAAAATATCATAGACGGCAAGCCTTTGCTCGGATGTCACAAAACCCAGAGAGTGCAAGGCGTCAATGTTGCGCTCGCCTAAGGTGTTGCGCTCGTCGATAAAGCGCTCGACGGCACCGGCAAGAGCCGTTGCGGCAAAATTAGCGGCGGCAAGTTTCTCACCGATTTGATTGGGCGGATAGTTATGCATCTATCTTTTCCTCCTTTGCGATAGCGGGCGCGGCGTAAATAAGCCTTTTAAAATCCTTAAACAAGCCCTTAAATAAGCTTAAATGAGCTTTAATAAGCCCCCTAAACACGGCGTAAAATATCTAAATGTGGCGAGGATTGTAGCAGGCTTAACCCTTTCCGTCAAGATATTTGTGCGGGGCGGATAAGTATTTTTCATTATTCCTCTTGTCAAAGGAAAATTATTGTTATAAAAGAGAAGCCCTCCTTTATAAAGTAAGGCGGGCGTGTAGCTCAGGTGGTTAGAGCGTTACGTTGACATCGTAAAGGTCGCAGGTTCGAGTCCTGCCACGCCCACCATAAATCAGGTTTAAGGTTTAAGGGTTAAGGTTGGTTTATAAGCTCATAAGCCTATAAACTTATTCCTTCCTCATTCCTCATTTCTCATTCCTCATTCCTCATTTCTCATTCCTCATTATTTCCCCGTCATCCTCGAGGGAGCCCGCTTTCCACCACCCGTCATCCTCGAGGGAGCCCGCAGGGCTCAGCTCGGGGATCCATTGTTTACGGCTTTCGCCGTGGTTGCGTTGCAACTGGATTCCCAGCCTGCGGCTGAGAATGACGGTTTTTTTTAAACTCATCACCTCATAAGCTTA
>CACZRW010000035.1 GCA_902783675.1 uncultured Pseudomonadota bacterium
TCAAGCGAGCTTTTAGAGCCCTTAAAGTCAAAGCGAGTGCCGATTTCGCGCATTGCGCCGTCTATGGCATTTCTTACTTCTTCCATGTCGGTTTTGGAAACTACATCAAATGAGGGCATTTCATTCTCCTTTAAATCGTTTTGTGTCTTATGCCACTATATACATCACGATGTTATTTAGCAAGTTTAAGGAGCCTCGGTCTTGTCCTTAAGCCACTTTTTTAAGGTGGGAGAAAGGTGCGGCGCAAGCGTTTCGTGAACGCGCTTGTGATACGCGGCGAGCCATTTCTTTTCGTTTTGGGTAAGTGCTGAAAAGTCTATCAATTCCTTGGCAAAGGGGACAAGCGTTAAAGGCTCAAAGCAAAGCATTTCGGATTCGCCCGCTATGTCGGCTTTCTTTACCAACAAAACATTTTCAAGGCGGATGCCGAAGGCGCCGTCTTTATAGTAGGCGGGCTCGTCCGTGACGATCATTCCTTCGGCCAGCGGCAGGCTGTCGCGCCCCAGGGATATGGTCGGAGGCGCCTCGTGAACGGAAAGGAAAAAGCCGACGCCGTGGCCCGTGCCGTGCGCGTAGTTGTGTCCCGTCTGCCACAAAAACTGGCGCGCGAGCGAATCGAGCTCAAAGCCGTAAGTGCCCTTTGGGAAAAGAGCGCCGGCCAGCGCAATATGCCCTTTTAACACTTCGGTAAAGCGGGCAATGTGCTCGGGCGAAGGGGGCGCAAAGCACACGGTGCGCGTAACATCGGTGGTGCCGTCGAAATACTGCGAGCCGCAATCAATCATGTAAAGCTCGTCTTTCTTTAACTTGTGCGAGCCGGTTTTGGCGGGCGTGTAGTGTGCAAGAGAGGCATTTTCTCCCGTCGCCGAAATAGAGGGGAAGGAAGGATATTGGTATAGCTCGCCTTCACTTTTGAACTCCTCTAATTTTTGCGCGGCCTCGTATTCGGTCTTACCTACGCCTTCGGTTTCCAGCCAGTAAAGGAACTTACAAAGGGCAATGCCATCCTTTAAATGCGCGTTCTTTATGCAGGCGATTTCGGTGTCGTTCTTTATCGCTTTCAGATTCGAGCAGGGGTCGGGGCCCAAAGATATTTTGCCGCCGTAAATGGCGATGATGTTCTCAAGCCAGCTTGAGCTTTGCTTGGGGTCAAGGCGAATGTTCTTGCGCTTTTTGGCAAGCCGTTCAATTTCCGGAACAAAAATTGCGGGCGGCAGAATGCGGACATTTTCACCCAGCGCCTTGCGCAAGTCCGCGCCGACGCGGTCAGGCTCAATGAACCAATCCACCGAGCCGGCTGCATGCGCTATGGCGTAAGAACGGACAATCGGCAGGAAAGGGACATCACTGCCTCTGACATTCAAAAGCCAACAATTTCTTTTAGGAGAGAAAAGAACCACCGCATCTTCTTTCGCCTTTTTTAAAGCCGCGGCGATGAGAGCGATTTTGTCCGCGGCCTTCGTGCCGCAATACTTTTCTTCCAGCAAAAATACCGGCGAAGAGGGCTCGGCAGGGCGGTTTTCCCACAGTGAATCTATGGGATTGTGCTTGACCGAAAGAGGAAAAGCGCCCGCTTTCTCGCAGGCTTTGCGCAGCTCGGTCGTGCCCATGATAGAGTGCAGCTTAGGGTCATAGCCCATTCTTGCCGCGATTTTCATCTCTTCGCAAATGATTTGCCCGGGGGTCTTGTGCGTGTATTCAAGGACGGTGAAGTCCTTTGAGTTTACTTCCTGCTTCGCTTGAGTCGTAAAGCGTCCGTCAACCAGCAAAAAGGCGTTGTCCGCAAAAATAAGCGCAAGCCCGCCTTCCCCCGTAAAGCCCGTCAACCATTTAAGCCGACGGTCGCGCTCGGCAATTATCTCCTCGCCGTATTCGTCCGCGTGCGGGACGATGAAACCATCTATCATATTTGATTTTAACAGTTTTCTTAAGTCTTCAAGTTTTTTAGACATTCTTTAGTTCTCCATTCTTCGCGGAGTGTAGCGGGAATAAGTTAAAGGCGGGTTAAGGCTTCGCCCAATGAGGAATGA
>CACZRW010000036.1 GCA_902783675.1 uncultured Pseudomonadota bacterium
ATGACCATGGACAGCCAAAACACCGCCAAATTAGAGGGCTTTAAACATGAGCTTATAACTCATGGTTTTGGACTTCTTCCGCCCGACATCAACAAGGCCATGCCCGAGTTTTCGGTTGAAAAGAAAAATGTCCGCTACGCCCTCTCGGCAATCAAAGGCGTAGGCTTGGATGCGATGCAAAGCGTGGTTGACGAGCGCAACAAAAACGGAAAGTTCAAAAACTTCACCGATTTTTTAACTCGCATAAATAAGCAAATTGTGAACAAAAGATGCCTTGAAGCGTTGACCAGCATCGGCGCCTTCGACTCGCTTTATCCCCACCGCGCCACGCTTTACGAAAACGCCGAAATTGCGGGACAATTCATGGACAGGATAAAGGAAGAAAAGGACAGCAACCAAACCAACCTTTTTGCAACCATGCCCGAAGAAAAAGAAATAAAACTGACAAAGGTTCCCGATTGGACCATGACGAAAAAGCTTGAAATGGAAAAGGACGCCATCGGCTTTTTCCTTTCCGCTCACCCCTTGGACGAATACGCCCGCACCCTAAAGCGCCTTGGCATTCGCACCTTTGCCGACAATAAAAAGAACCTTGCCCGCAATCCGTCTACGGCGATGACTTTGGTCGGCATAGTGGGCGAAATCAGAAAAAGAGTAAGCAAGACAGGCAGACCCTTTGCCTTTATCTCTGCCAGTGACTCGGGCGGCATGTTTGAAATGTTGACCTTTTCGGAAATCTTAGAGGCCAACCTGGAGAAATTAGAATCCAAAAAGCCTTTGGTTTTTTATGTAAGCGTTGATCAAAGTGGCGGCGAGGACAACATAAGATTATCGCTTCAATCAGTATCCTATCTTGACGAAATTGCAGGTAGCTCCACCGAAGGCATAAGCGTAACCTTCACCTCAAAATCCAGTATAGAAAAAATAAAAGAAGTTATCTCCGCGGCGAAAAAAGGACGCGGCAAAATCATACTGATTCCCCGCACCGACTCGCTCGACATTCCCATGGAATTACCCGGCACCTATGACACTTCCCCCGCCTTACTGACTAAACTGCGAAACATCAGCGGGGTCATAGAGGCAACCGAGCTATAACCAACTCGTAATTAAAGTTTTTTCTTCGCTTTGAAAGCCGTAGCGATAGTCCCGTCATCAAGATAGTCAAGCTCACCGCCGACGGGGATCCCTTGCGCCAACATATACACTTCCACATCTTTAAAGTCAGCGAGCATATCCGCAAGATAATGCGATGTAGTCTGCCCTTCAACCGTAACGGGAAGAGCCAAAATCACCTCAGTCACGCCATCTTTTTTGACTCTGTCAAGCAAAGCTTCAACGCCTAAATCATCGGGCGAAACTCCGTCCAACGCCGACAAAAGCCCGCCTAAGACCTGATACTTTCCCCTAAAAGATCCCGCTCGCTCAAGCGCCCACAAATCCGCAACATCAGCAACAATACAAAGCTTATTTCCTTCGCGCTTAACATCACTGCAAATCGCACAAGGAGAAACCGTATCAAGATTGCCGCACAAAGGGCAAACCTCGACGGTATTAAGCACTTCCTGCATCGCACTGATAAGCGGCACTAAGTGCGCATCTCGTTTTTTCATAAGGTGCAACGCGGCCCTTTTTGCTGATCTGGGACCAAGTCCCGGGATCTTTGCCAAAAGAGCTATCAGTTGACTTATCTCTGCGCCTACCACAAGCCGCTACCTTTAAAAAGGAAGTCCCGTGCCGGAAGGGAGCCCTAAAGAAGCGGAAACTTTTGCCATTTCCTCTTGCATTTTGCCCTCAACCTTTTCTCTGGCATCGTTAAACGCCGCAACCAGCAAATCCTCAAGTATTTCTTTCTCATCGGGATTTATGGCAGAGGCCTCAATCACCACTTTCTTTGCCTGATTTTTGCCGTCAAGCGTAATCGCGACCATACCACCGCCGGAAACACCCGTAACCTCTACTTCCTCAAGCTTAGACTTTACTTTTTCCATTTCTGCCTGAACTGCCTGAGCCTTTTTCATCAAGCTTGCAATATCCATCATTCTGCATCTCCATTATTATCAGGTTCATCATTATTATCGCCGTCTTCATCAAAATCACCAAAAAGATTTACAGGTATTGCCTCTTGCACTTTCGCGTCGGGGAAAGCCTCTAAAGTGGCCTTTACCAGTTCATCTTTTTGCATTTCAATCTTTAATTCTTCGGCTTTTTTCTCTTTATCTTGCTTTATAGTATTGCCACCACCGTTTTCCACGGCCAAGACCTTAAAATCTCTGCCCGTCCATTCTTTTAGCTTTTTTGTAAGATCCACTATCAAATCATGAGGATAGCCGGCTTCCAATCTCACCTTAACATTATCACCGCTAAACTCAACGGGATGCATATACTTTTCAACATTAAGCGCAAGCAACGATTGCCCGTTTTTCCTTGCAAGCGCGGCAACATCATTCAAAGAGCAAACCAAAGGCTTATTGTCGGCACTATCTTGAATCGCTGCTTTAACTTGGGCTTGTGGTGGAACAATTTCAGGCACTGTTTCCGCCATGACATTCCCGGACAAAGGCCTGTCTTTTTGCCCTTTTAGCTCTTTCATAATGTCCATAGGCGTAGCGACACCGTAGGCATAGGCAATCCGCACCAACACCATTTCCAGAGCGGTAAATGATGCCGAAGAATCTTTAACCTCACCGATACCTTTAAGAATCATCTGCCAACATCTTGTAAGCACCGCCATGGAAAGCTTTGCCGAAAGCTCGCGCCCTTTCTTAGCCTCAATCTCGGACACGGTCGCGTCCAGCTTCAAATTAGGCTCAATTTTAAGTTTGGTAAGCAAATAAACCAACTCCGCCAAATCTTGTAAAATCATCAAGGCATCAGCACCGCTTGCCTTCATATCGCTGACAATTCTTAAGACTTCGGAAGCTTTGCCCTGCATCAACCTTTCAAACAAATCAAACAAAGCGGTTTTATCGGCAAGCCCGAGCATGGACCTGACCATATCGGCACTAACCTTGCCGCCGCTGTGTGCGATAGCCTGATCCAGCAAAGAAAGCCCGTCACGCACCGAGCCGTCGGCGCATTTTGCTATAATATCAATAGCCTCATCCGCCGCCTCTACCTTTTCCTTTTTAACAATTTTTTTGAAGTAATCCGCAATAACATCGGCCTCGACTCTGCGCAAATCAAACCTTTGGCAGCGCGAAAGAATCGTAACCGGAACTTTTCTTATCTCCGTAGTTGCAAAGATGAACTTAACCCGCTCGGGCGGTTCTTCCAACAATTTCAAAAGCGCATTAGACGCACCTTTGGAAAGCATGTGAACTTCGTCGATGATGTAAACTTTATAGCGAGCGGACACGGGATTATAGCGTGCGCTTTGAATAATCTCGCGGATATTGTCGACTTGCGTATTACTGGCGGCATCAATTTCCTGCACATCGACATGCCTATCCTCAGCGATAGCACGGCAATTTTCGCACTCTCCGCAAGGATTAGGAGTCATGCCACCCTTTCCGTCCTTACCCGTGCAATTAAGCGCCTTGGCAATAATACGGGCCGAAGTGGTCTTGCCGATACCCCTTATGCCCGTAAGCATATAGGCTTGAGCAATACGCCCCGACTCTATCGCATTCGCAAGAGTCTTAACCAGCGCTTCCTGCCCTATTAAATCATCAAAAGTAGAAGGACGGTATTTTCTTGCCAAAACTTTATATTGCACGCTTTCTGTCATCTTTCCACTCAAAGCAAACAAACGGATAAAAAACGGGAAAGCAAGCCTTCGCGACCCACTATAGATTCGCTACGACTGCTTTCTTCCGAACCTGATCGGGTTTGCGATTATAGTGTCCACGAGGTTGCTCCCCACAAATTAACATACTGCTTTTGCCGAAAAAAGCAATCCCCTTGACAAACAAAGTAAAAAAAGGCTTTCATAACGGCAATTATTAAAGGGAGTTTTTTATGAACATTGCATTAGTTTTCCCAGGGCAAGGATCCCAAAGCATAGGTATGGGCAAAGATTTATTCTCGGCCTTTCCTTCTGCCAAGGAAGTATTTGAAGAAGTAAACGATGCCCTATCCGAGAACCTTTCCGAACTTATGTTTAACGGTTCGGCAGATGAACTTAATCTCACCTGCAACACTCAACCTGCGGTAATGGCCGTAAGCATTGCCGTTTTGCGCATTTTGGAAAAGGAAGCGGGCTTTTCTCTAAAAGATAATAATGTACTTTTCGCTGCTGGTCATTCTCTGGGCGAGTACTCTGCCCTTTGCGCCGTGGGCTCACTTTCCCTTGCCGACACTTCCCGCCTTTTAAGGACAAGGGGGGCGGCGATGCAAGCGGCGGCTCCCGTAGGACTCGGTGGGATGATTTCCCTAATAGGCGTTGAACTTGATACCGCACAGAAAATTGCTTCCGAATCTTCGGACGATAAGCACATTTGCGAAGTATCCAACGACAATTCCTTCGGACAAGTTGTCTTAAGCGGACACAAAGAAGCTCTTGAAAAAGCCGCTCAAATCGCAAAAGAAAAATATAGCGTCAAACTCGTTGTTCCTTTAGCGGTAAGCGCTCCTTTCCATTGTTCGCTGATGAAACCAGCCGCCACCAAAATGGCTCCGGTTATAGCTGCCACAGTTTTTGAAAAGCCTCAAATTCCCATAATTTCAAATGTCACAGCCAAAGAAACCAGCGACCCTACCGCTATCAAAGACCTTTTGATAAAGCAAATCACCAGCGGCGTAAAATGGCGCGAATCCGTCCTTTACATGCAGAGCAAAGGAGTAGATACCTTGCTTGAACTCGGCACCGGAGGAATCTTAACCCGCATGAAAAAGCGCATTGCGCCCGAATTGGAGGGAGCATCACTCGGAACCCTTGAAGAAATCGAATCTTTTATGAAAACTCTTTAAACTCACCTTAATTAACAGGAAAGGAAACAGATATGTTTGATTTAAGCGGCAAAACTGCACTTGTAACCGGAGCAACCGGAGGAATCGGCGGGCAAATTGCCAAAATCCTCGCGGCAAACGGAGCCGAAGTCATCATTACCGGCAGAAATGAAACCGCCTTAAATGAATTGGCAAAGGCTCTCGGTGCGAAGGCAAAAGTTATCGCTTGCGACTTAAGCAAACAAAGCGAAGTTGAATCTTTAATTGCCAAGACCGAGGAAAAAGCGGGTAAAGTTGACATTCTTATCAATAACGCCGGCCTCACCAAAGACACTTTAATGATGCGTATGAAAACCGAAGATTGGGACGAAGTCCTGAATGTCAATTTAAAAGCGGCATTTATCCTATCAAAAGACGCTGTCCGCAGTATGATAAAGCGCCGCTTCGGACGCATTATTTCCATATCTTCAATCGTAGGTGTAATGGGAAACGCAGGGCAAGCAAACTATGCCGCCAGCAAGGCAGGACTTATAGCCATGAGCAAATCTTTGGCGCTTGAAGTGGCCTCTCGCGGTATAACGGTAAATTGCATTGCCCCCGGCTTCATCGCGACAAAAATGACTGACGCCATACCCGAAGCCGCCCGCGACACTCTTATTGCGAAAATCCCCGCTGTTCGCTTGGGCGAGCCGTCGGACATTGCCGCCGCCGCTTTATTCTTAAGCTCGGACGAGGCGTCCTATATAACGGGACAAACCTTGCATGTGAACGGCGGAATGGCTATGATTTAGAAAGGACATTCGATTTATTTGACACCTTTTTGATAATGTGTTATCAAGCGGGGCTAATTAATTGGAAGGAGCCGTTAAAAACGCCCGATTTTGACTAAAAGCTCCAATATTTAACCCACGGGCAACTATATATTTATAGAGGAAAATAAATGAGTGATATTGCTGAACGCGTAAAGAAAATCGTCATTGAACATCTTGGAACAGACGAAGCAAAAGTAACCGAAACCGCAAGTTTCATTGATGATTTAGGCGCTGATAGCCTTGACACCGTTGAACTGGTAATGGCTTTTGAAGAAGAATTCGGATGTGAAATCCCCGATGACGCTGCCGAAAAAATTATTACGGTAAAAGACGCCATCGATTACATTGAAAAGAATGCGGCAAAGGCCTAAAGCCTTTTAGCAAAAAACCTTGCCATGAAACGGGTTGTTATCACAGGACTTGGAATTCTTTCACCTCTGGGGCGTGGGGTAACCTCAAACTGGCAAGGTCTCCTTAGCGGTAAATCCGCAATCTCAAAATTAACCCGCTTTGACCCTACCGACTTTACCTGCAAAATCGCAGGACAAATAAAGCAAGGGGACGAAGCGGGCGATTTTAATCCTGATGAAATAATGGATTTAAAGGACAGACGCCGTGTTGACGACTTTATCCTTTACGCCATGTGTGCAGGCAAAGACGCCGTTGAAGACGCCGGATTGGAAAGCCTCTCCGACGAAGAAAAAGAAAGAGTCGGCGTCTTAGTCGGTTCGGGCATCGGTGGGCTTAGCACTATTTTTGATACCGCAAAAACCTTGCACGAACAAGGGCCGCGCCGCGTAAGCCCCTTTTTCATTCCTTCGGTCATATGCAACATGGCAGCGGGCAACCTTTCCATAAAGTATGGCTTCAAAGGACCGAACATTACCGTTTGCACAGCGTGCGCCACTTCAACCCATGCCATTG
>CACZRW010000037.1 GCA_902783675.1 uncultured Pseudomonadota bacterium
AACATTGCGATGATTACAAAAAACGGTATTGCGATAAGCCAGAAAAACATCGTCTTCGTCCTTTTTAAAAAAGTTAAAAAAGAACCCACCTCAAAAAGGCGGGCGGATGTTAAGAAACCGTCATCAATCATGCAGCTCAGCCTATTCAGGCTTTGCCCTATTTAGCTGACATCCACCCATTACTGGATTTATGTCAGACAAACGCCAACACACCGCTTTCGCGACTATTGACCGATTGATGAAAGGGTTCTTACGCCCTGACAGTATCTCTACTGCTGTTTTTCATATTGGCAGAAGCTTTGTGCTAAATCAATTCCAAACTCCCCTAAAGGCACTTTCCCCTTTTTTTTTCGCACAGTTTTTCCTATAATCCGCAAAGCATTATATCAGAGGTATTTTTATGAAACTCATCGCCACGATTTTCGCCTTTTTCACACTTGCACTTGCGCTTCCCGGCATGGCCGAGGACGCCCCCGCCGATGCCGAGAGTTTATATAGGCAAGCGCTCCGGATTCACTCTGCCGCAAACGGGGGCAATGGCAACGCCGATACCGAACAGGCGCAAAAAGCCCTCGCCCTTTATATGAAGGCGGCGAAACTCGGCCACCCCGACGCGCTTAACTATGTCGGCGGTTTTTATGACAAGGGCATCGTCGTGAAAAGGGACCTTGCCAAGGCCTTTTCCAGCTATATGCAAGCCGCCTCTGCCGGCAATCCTTTGGCGCAATTTAATGTCGCTTCCATGTATCTAAACGGCGAAGGAACCGACCGCGATTACAAAGAAGCAATAGAGTGGTTTAAAAAGTCGGCAGAAAACGGCAACGCCAAAGCGGCTTTTAATCTTGGTGTAATGTATTACACCGGACAAGGCGTAAAGCCGAGCGAAGCCGCCGCCCGCGAATGGTTTAAGATATCGGCAAAAAACGGCAACGCCTTTGCTCCTTATGCGATTGAAAGACTGGGGCAGGATATGACCTTTTACCCTCGTGATTTAAGTGATATTTAAAGTATGAAAGTATAATAAAGAAGGACGAAAAATGAGCATATTTGTTTTTGCATTTTTGATTGCGTTTTTATTCACGATTCCCGCATTTGCAAACCCCGCTTGCGCGGTGTGCACGGTGGCGGTAGGCGCGGCTCTCGGCATCTCGCGCGAGCTTGGCGTCGATGACACGGTGATAGGCGTTTTCTTTGGCGCTTTGCTTATGCTCATTGTGTTCTGGCTCATCAAGTTTTGCGCCTATAAAAAGTGGCATTTCAAAGGGCTTAACCTTCTGCTTTTTGTGCTTACTTTTTCGCTGGTAATTCCGCTTTACACCATGGACTACATTCCTTACGGCGCACGCACTTTGCTTGGAGTTGATTCGTTTTTGTTAAGCATAATTGTCGGCGCGATTATCATTTGGATAACCGACATTTGGTATCGCAAGATGAAAGAAAATAACGGCGGACACGCTCACTTTCCTTTTGAAAAAGTGGTAATTCCCGTCGTCTGTCTTATCCTTGCCGGAGTGACTTTTTACGCCGTATCCGAAGCGGGCCTGATAAAGCAAAACATCACCCTTCCCGATATAGAAATTGATTTTGATTAAGGACAAAAAGAAATGAAAAAAGCCGAAGATTTAAAAGAGTTTGTAGAGCGCGTGGACAACCTTAAAAAGCTGAACCCGAAGGACCTTTCATCGGATCAGGATTTAAGCATTGCGGTTATGAATCTCATCAGCATAGAGGAGCATTTAATGTTCTCGGGCGCAAAGACGGGCAAGACCTCTTTTTACGACATGATCGGTGAGATTCGCGAAATGCGCAAAAACCTTATGCAAATGATGATAAAGGAATACGAAGGCGAAGTGTGGTGCATATCCAAGCACTTGCTCGCCGCCGCGATGCGCCTTTTTGAAGTCGGCACCAAGCAACAAAGCATGGGGCGCAAAAAGGAAGCTTACGATCTTTTCGGCAAGTCCTACGACTTATATTGCCTTTTCTGGGCGCTAAACATGCAGCTTATTGATGTCAAAGATGTAAAGTGGCAAAAGGACGATGTAAAAGATGTAAAAACCGTCGCCGAACTCACCGCGCCCGTTAAGATTGACATGAAAATTGAGGCCGAAGCCGAAGCAAAATCCGGCATGTTCGCCAAGATAAAAAGCACCGTAAAAAAGATCGTGGATTGTTGCATTGAATAGGAATTTTTAAAGGAAAGCCGATGGGAAATAATCGCCGCCGCATAATGAAAAAAACCTCTGCCCAAAAGGCGGAAAACAATTCCCAGCCGGACCTTTTTAATTCTTCTTTTCCCTTTTCAAAAAAGGCTAAAACAAAGCGCCTTAAACTTACCCGTCTTAAGCGCTTGAAACTTCCCAAAAGAAGACCTTCAAAAAGTGAAATCATCACCTTTATCGGCGGCTTTATATTTGGCTTTTTGTTTGTGTTTTTATTTTTGATGGATGCCGAAAAAGCCCCGCAAATAATTTACAAAACGCCCGAAAAAATGCCTGTGGAAAAGTTCATTCCCGAAGAGCCTCACCCCGAAGAAACCACTGTTATAAAACCCGCCGCACCGATTGTGAAACCCGCACCGCAAAAGCACATTCCTTTGTGGCAAAAGAACGCTCTGCCGACAGCGGAAAAAATCCCGACCGATGCAAAAGTAATTGCGCTTGTAATTGATGACATGGGGATAGATAAAAAGCGCACGAAAGAGATATCCGAATTGCCTGCGCCGCTGACAACATCTTTTATCACTTACGCAAGCCACCTGCCCGAGCAAATGGCAAAGGCGAAAGAGGATAAAAAAGAATTGATGCTGCACATTCCCATGCAACCTGCGAATCCTAAAGTCGACTCGGGGCCTAACACGCTTAAAACGGATATGGACGCCGCCCTTATCACGCAAGTTTTGCAAATATCCATGCCGCAGGAATTGCTTGATATAGGCGTAGTCGGCATTAACAATCACATGGGCAGCTTATTTACCGCTGACGAAAAGAGCATGAAAGCCTTTTTGCACGCCTTTAAGCCTTACGACTTGTTTTTCATAGACTCGGTTACAAGCAAGGATTCCGTGGGGCTGAAGCTTGCGGATAAAGAGCATATTGCTGCCGCCTCGCGCAACATTTTCATAGATAACGAGGACGACGAAAACTATATTTTAGGGCAATTAAAAAAGCTTGAAGATGCAGCGCGGGAAAACGGTTTTGCGATTGGTATAGGCCACCCTCACGACGGCACGATAAAGGCGCTTAAAAAGTGGCTCCCTACGCTGAAAGCGAAACAGCTTTACCTTGTCCCCGCCAGCTATGTCGTCACTCGCCGCCTTTCGGAACCATAAGGTAGAGTTTATAAGCTTATAAGGTGATAAGTTAAAAAAAAATCGTCATTCTCGCGCGTAGCGCGGGAATCCAGTTGCGTAGCAACCACGGCGAAACCGTAAACATGGATCCCCGAGCTGAGTCTTACGGCTCCCTCGAGGATGACGGGAAGAAAAAAGCCAATGAAAGCGTCGTGCTATTTGTGAAACAAGGGCAACCAAAAAATTCAAAGAAAATGCTGTGCTACGCAGTTATGCGTGAGCGAAGTGTATAAACTCAAAAAAGCCAAGGAAAGCGTCGTGCTATTAGTGATATAAGAGCGAGCAAAATCCTAGCGCCCTCCACCAAAAAGCCAAAGAAATAGGCTTGCTATTTGTGAAACAAGGGCAA